>CADBTE010000128.1 GCA_902797455.1 uncultured Planctomycetota bacterium
CACGATCCGTGGCACAAGGTTTTCCCCTCGCGAATTTTCAACGCGATGGTCAGCTCTCTGACCGGCGTGAGACTCCACGATCACAACTGCGGAATGAAGGCGTACCGCCGCGAGATTTTCGACGAACTGACCCTCTACGGGGAACTCCACCGGTTTGTTCCCGTCTTGGCCGCGGCGCGTGGGTATAAGGTGGGAGAAAAAGTTGTCGCCCACCGGGCGCGGGTCTTTGGTCATTCCAAGTACGGGTTTAACCGTTTTGTCAAAGGGTTTCTCGACCTGCTCACCGTTAAGTTCATTACCGGTTACGGCGGCAGGCCGGCGCACGCGCTTGGGACCGTCGGCTTGATCTGCTTCGGTGTCGGCGCGCTGATACTCGCCTACCTGGCCGCCCGATGGGGGATCTCCCGGCTCCCCGGGATGCCGCCCGAGAAGCTCTACTTTCTCTCGGGGCGTCCGGCGGTGATCTATTCGGCGGCACTGTGCCTGTTCGGGGGACAGCTCCTTTCCACCGGCATTATCGCGGAGCTGCTTTTGTCGTACCGCAAGCAGGCGGACCGCAAAGATTACTCGATCAAGCAGGTCATCGGCGCTCACCCCGGTGAGACGGCGGTGACGGATGGGCCGAAATAACGTTCTGCCGGAGGGAAAGGCCGCGCGATGAGAAACAAAAAGAATCGGAATCAACCGCGCATTGCCCCCCGGCCGGCCGCTGACCAGTCGGTCCGGGCCTGCGGCGGGCCGCGCCTTCACCTGCCGATTCCCGGTTTTACCCCCAAAAGCGCCCGGGTCATGGTCACGGCGCTTTTTCTCTTCCTGTGGGGGTTCTTCTCGATCTACGCCGCCGATTTCCTTCGCGTCAGCTCGATGCAGGAGGGAATCTATTTCGTCGGCGATCTGCTGGCGAGACAGGTGGTCTTTATCGGCGGGCCGCTTAATTTCGCCTCGGTCCTCTTGATGCAGGCACTGCGCTTTCCCCCCCTGGGCGGTTTTCTTCTGGCGCTTCTTTACTCGGGAATCGCCGCCGGCGCCATCCGGTTCTTTCGCCCCTGCCGCGGCGTCTTTCTTTACGCGGCGGTGCTCGCCTTTTTGGCCGCCTCGATCTGTGTCCGTCAAAAGTATGCCGTCTTCGGGCTCGATATGGTTCGAATCTACCTTCGTCCCCCGATCGCGGCGGTGGTGTCGTTCGCCTTCGCCCTGGCGTATCTCCGGATTCTTTCCGCCCGGCGCCGTGCCCTGGCGTTTTTGTTCGCCCAGCTGCTGGCCTACCTGCTGCTGGGCCTCTACGCCCTGTTCTTTTGGGGACTTGCCCTGGCGCATGAGGTGTCGCTTCCGCGCCGTGCCGACGGTAACGCCAAAAGCGACCCTCCAAGCGGTGCCGAAAGTGCCGCCGAGGCGGTTCCCGAGCCGCTGCGCCGGTGGGGATGGGGACTCTTCCTCCTCTTTCCGGCCCTGCCGTGGGTCTGGTATCCCCTCTTTAAGACGGGATTCCCGTTCTTTTCCCCTTACCTGGCCGACAACCTTCCCCGCGGCATCGCGGGGGTGATGGCGGCGCGGGTGACGATCAATCGTTTCCTTTTCCTCGCTGTGGCGCTGCTGTTCGCTTTGGCGCCGCTTCCCGCTGTGGCTCGGCGGCTGTTCGGTAAAGGATACGCGGCCGACGGTTCCCGCTTTTTGGACGCGGCGGTCTGGTTTTTGATTGTTCTTCTTCCCGTGATCTTTGTCGTCTCGGCCGGCTGGGATCAGAACTTCCGTCTTATGGTCGGGATGGCCGCCGCGATTCAGGACGAAGACTGGGACAAAATATTGGCACTGGAAGAGCGTTCCCCCAATCCGACGACGGCGATGATCGAGACGCGCCGCTTGGCTCTGACCGAAAAGGGGGAAGTCAATAAATTTTTCGACCGTCCCTTCTTCGGGGCGCCCTTGGCCGAACCGGCCGAGGTCTCGTCGCTGAGGATCATCGGCCCGGAGCTGCTGATCCGGCTCGGAAGCCCCAATATCGCCCGGCGTCACGCGATGGATCAGACCCAGGTGGTTCGCACTCCCGTCTCTCCCCGGGCGATGCGGACCCAGGTCCTCTGCTGCCTGGTGCTGGAGGAGTACGGTCTGGCCGACCGCTTCCTTACATTGCTCGAGCGCTCGATTGCCGACCGCCGGTGGGCCCGCCGCTGGCGCCCGGTTTGGCAAGAGCTTCGCGGCGGGGACCGGACCGCCGGCGGCGGGGAGGAAACTCTTCCCCTGGCGGAGCGTATCCGAGATATGCGCTCCCTTCGGCCGAGCGGCGATATCACGGGTGGGTTCGAGAAGTTCCTTTACTCGCTCTACGTCATCGGGGAATATCGCCAGATCGAGCATCTGGCCAGACGCTACCAAGAGATGCATCTGGTCCATGTCGCCCTGCTTCAGGATCAGGAAAAATTTCGGCGCGATTTCGACTACTACTACCGGCATACCCTGCGGGGGGGAGAAGAGCCGATACCTACCCTGTTTCAGGATCTGCTCCTGTACTACGGCCTGACGGACAGCGGCTCGGCGGGTGACGGCGCCGAAGGGCCCCGCTACCCGGTCAGCCCCGAGCGGGCGGGGGCGTACGCCGGTTTTCGCCAGCTGTACGGTTCGGCTATGTCCCAGACCAACGCCGAGTATCAATCGGCCCTTGGGTATCAGCTCACCGAGAAGTACGGACAAACCGTCTGGTACTATTTCGTCGCGATCGATACCTCGGTGATGGATTATTAAGCACAATCTCGGCATTGAACAAACCTCACACCGGTCAACGTGAAAGAATGAGTATGTTCCGCATCGGACGCCTAATACTGATGACAGCCCTTACCGCGGCGCTTTTTGCCGGCTGCCGCTCCCGGGCGGTGATCCCCGAGGGCGCGGCGCCGATAGCCGCCCGGCCTCGAATCTTCCCCGACTACGACGGGGTGACGTTCCCCGTGAATATCGCCCCGATGAACTTCCGTATCGATGAACAGGGTGAAAGGTTTGTGACGGTGCTTCACGCCGGCGACCACCGGGAGGTGGTCGGCGGGCGGGTCGTTTCTATCGGGGAAAAGGCGTGGCGGGAACTTCTTGCCTCGGGGGGGACTCTTTCGATCACTGTTTATCGGGAATCCTCCCGCGGCTGGGAGAGGTGGGAAGATATCGTCAACGAGATTTCTCCCGACCCGATCGATCCCTGGCTGGCCTACCGGTTGATTGAACCGGGATACAAAAAATACGACAGGGTCATAGTTGATCAGCGCTCGATGGAGTCGTTCGACGAGCGGGTGATCATCGACAACAACTCGATTAAGAACGGCTGCGTGAACTGTCACCACTTCCGGAATCGCTCGGGGGACGACTTTCTTTTTCACTGCCGCCAGCAGTTCGGAGGTTTGGTGCGGGTCCACGCGGGGGGGCGAGACGGCGCGCCCGATACGGGCCGAAAGACGGTCGAGCGATTCGACACACGGAATAACCCTCACAAAAAGGCCGCCGTCTATCCCGCGTGGCATCCGAGTCTGCCGCTGATCGCCTTCACGACAAATACGACCCCGCAGGTCTTTCATACACTGTCTCCCAATCGGATCGAAGTCTATGACCAGGCGTCGGAACTGATTCTCTACAACGAGGCGTCGAATCAGATGGTCCAGCTGACCGAGACCGACGACATTCTGGAGACTTTCCCCAGCTGGTCTCCCGATGGCGAGTACCTCTACTACTGCAGCGCCGCCTTAGGAGAGGATTACTGGCAGAAAGATCCCCAGGGAAGGGCGGTCCTTGACGAAAGAGGAGAGAAAAAGATTGCCCCGGAAGCGTTGAAGCGAATTCGGTACAATATCTCGAGAATGCGGTTTCATCCGGAAAGCGCGTCGTTCGACCCTCCCGAGGTGGTGGTCGACGCCCCCGCCGAGGGAAAGAGCGCGATTCACCCGCGGGTCTCTCCCGATGGGAGGTTTTTGCTCTACACCATCTCGGCGTACGGATCTTTCCCGATCTGGCACCGGGACGCCGAACTGGAGATGCTTGACCTGGCCGGCGGAGAGAAAATCCCGACCGAGGCGATCAACTCCCAAGAGAGCGAAAGCTGGCATACGTGGGATTCGACCGGCCGCTGGCTCGTCTTTGCCTCGCGCCGGGACGATACCCTCTATACCCGTTTGTATTTCGCCCATATCGACGGCGACGGCCGCTTCACCAAGCCGTTTATGCTGCCGCAGAAGGATCCCGATGACAATAAGCTCCGGATGATGTCGTACAACATCCCCGAGCTGCTGGTCTCGCCGGTGACCGTCCCGGCTTCGACGATAACGCGTGATATGGTGGTTCACTCTCCCTCTCAGCCGGAGTGGGTCGAGCGCCTGGACCCGCTGCTGCCGTAGGACACGCCTTTAATATAAAAAACAAGCGCGTCTGGGATGCCTAGACGCGCTTGTTCGTTTTTTGGGGCCTTTTATTCCAGATCGCTGTCGTCCAGTTCGCCCTCTTTCTCTTTTTCCTTTGCCTTCTCTTTCGATTTAGCGCTGCTGGCGCTGCGGTCGGTCGAAAGAACCTGCCGCAGCAGAGCCGAGAAATCTTCGTACCCCTTTTTGTCGGGAGGGCCGGGGGCGTACTGCATGACCGAACGCTGATTTTTGGTCGCCAGCGCGACGAGCATCGACGAGACGGTCGCCAGGTCGGGCTCGCTGAGGATGATGCCGCGGCGGCCGTACGGATCGGGACGGCGCGAGAAGGTCTTGCTGGCCAGCGCCAGGAAGGCGACCGAAGAGTCGATCCTCTGAAGCGTCATCAGACGGCGGACATATTCTTGACGGCCGTCCTCATGGTCGTCCATCTTGCGGTCCGAGAGGATATGCAGCCCCGGGGTAAGATGGTCGACACCGACAACGTCGCCGCCATAGACGGCACCGCCGCTGGTACGGTCAACGCACATAAAATTGACCCCACAGTAGCAACCGCGCTGAAGCTCTTTTTCACCCAGTTCCAGTGCCTCCTCGGCGGTCTGACAGCTGAGGAGCTCTTTGGTGAGAAGGCCTCGGCTGCGCGGCTCGGGCGGAAGATGGCGCTTCGGCGCGTTGATGGCCGCCACAAACAGACCATGCTGGTTGATTCCCGCCCAGGTTCCTCCGGTTTTTCGATCGACCCCATAGACGGCGCGAGGCCGTCCCGACTGAATGCGGGGGGGAAGGGTGAATCGCTCAGGATCTTCTTCACGGTTGAGCGCCAGAAGAATCGGGATGTCCGGAACCGTCTGGTACTGCAGAGCTAAAATGCCCATAAAGCGCCTTTCTGAAAGAAAACCAGCGGCGCGAGCTGCCGAGCAGCCGCTCCCGCCGTTCAAGAATCAAACTCCCCCTTAACTTATTATAGATAATCGGTTTTTTCGATTAGGGTACCCTCTTTTTGACCAACTTCGCGCTTTTTTTAAAAAACGTTTAGGATTATTCTTCCTCTTCTGGGCGCTTGGCCGGTTTAAGGGTGCTTCCGCGGCTCAAGGAACGAGACCTCGCGGCGGGAGAAACGCTCCTTGGTTCAAGAACGAAATTTCGCCTCGGGAGAATTGAAATTCCCCCCGTTGGGAATATACTATACTGCTGGTGTACCCCGCGCCGGGGGTAGAATATCCGGACCATCATGAAGGTTTTCCGCGAGGTTTTTGTCCGATGTCCAAACGCTGCTATGGTAACGTTCGATCGCTTACGCTGTTGTCTCTGACCACGTTGATTTTGTCTGCATGGCTCGCAAGCGCCGGCGCTCAGCCGAACCCGGGCGCCTCGGCGACGATGAACACGGTCAACGCTACGCTGGGCGGCGGTGCCGCGCCGCCTGCTGCGACCCCCAAGGTTGACCCCTACGCCCCGCAGCCGGGTCCGCAGGCCGCCCCGCAGCAGGGGAACGCCTCCGCCCAGGCGGCGAAGCCGGTTCCCATCGAGATTGAGGTGGAGGAGGTCTCTAAGCCCGATTTTACCTATCGGCGTCACAAAGGGCCGATCACCGCCCTGATGATGAACCACGAAGGGACGTACTGCGTATCGGCTTCGATCGATAAAACCGCGCAGGTGTGGAAGCTGCTGGATGAGCAGACCGGTCAATTCAGCGGGAATTTAGAATTTTCGTTCACCGAACGCATCAGCGAAGACGAAAGCGTCAAGCCGATTCGCGGGCACAGGGAGGGGATCACCGCGATCGATACCGATTCGGAATGGAGCTGTCTTCTGACCGCCAGCTACGACAAGACCGTCTTAAAGTGGCAAGACCCCAAAAAATCGCCAAGACGTTATTCCGGCGCGGCCGACCGTCTCTGGTCGGTGAAACTTGATCCGACCGGTTCGGTCGTGGCGGCGGCCTGTAACGACGGGCTCATTTATTTCTGGCATGCCGATACGGCCAAACCGGCGGGGAAGGGGAAATTCGATACCGGACAGGGGGCTCTCTACGATCTGGCCTTTACCCCCGACGGAGAAAGACTCCTGACCGCAGGCGGCGACGGCAAAATCAAAGTGCTCCGCCAGTCGGCTGTGGAGCGGGAATCCAAGCAAAAGACGAAGAAGAAGTCCGCCGCTTCCGAAGATGATGAGGAGGATCTTTCCGTCAAAGACGACGAACCCCCCGTGTCGGAGTTGACCGGGCATAAAAAAGCGGTTTTCACGGTCTGCCCCTCCCAAGACGGGGGATATCTCCTTTCTTCTTCCGCCGATAAGACCGCGCGTCTTTGGAATCTCTCCTCCCAGGAAGAGATCTGCCGTTTTGTCGGCCATACCGGGGCGGTTCGCTGCGCGATCTTTTTGACTGACAACGCGGTCATTACCGCAAGTGACGACAGTACGGTTCGTGTCTGGCTGATCCCCGATGAGGCCGCAGCGGTCGGGCTGAGTACTCAGCCGCGGGCCCAGACCACCCCCTCCCAGGCGTCGCCGATGGGACCCGATATGGGAGACCCGGATGTTACGATGGGACCGCAGGGGGTAATGGGACCGCAGGGAACCGGGATGGGTCCCGGGACACAAAGGGGCTTTGGCCCCTCCGGTCTGCGGGGATCCGCCGACGGGGATGACGAAGAGGATTTTTCAAAAGAGGCCAAGGCGGCGTTCTCGGACGACGATAACGACGGCAGCCGCTCGAACGGCCGCGCTAAATCGAAGAAGTCCGATAAGCGCGTTCCGCACGGGATCGAGGTCATCCGCTTCGAAACCGATTCCCCCGCTTTTGCGTTGGCCGCCTGCCCCATGTTTGTGGCCGCGGGATGCAAGTCGGGAAAGGTCTTGGTCTGGGAAATGAACGAAACGCTGCAAGGCAAACTGGTTCTTCCGACTCAGACGCAGATGCCCGGCGGCCCGGGCGGTTTTACCCCGACCTCCCCCGGTCAGATGCCGACCGATCCCGACTATATTCCGCCTGATCCGGCCGAGCAGTTCATTCCGACCGGCCCCGGCCCTGTTCCGACCGGCCCCGGTCCGGTTCCGCCCGATAAGAACGTGCCGGCCGAGCCGAGCGCTGATTCGATGTCGTGATTTCTTTCGGTCCCGCCCGGTGGCGGGACCGTTTGTTCCGGGGGGGCTTTGTTTGAAAGGCCCCCTTGGTGCCTGTCAAAATGGCAAGTCCCGCGGCTTGGGTTCGGTCGGGAGGGAAAAAGAATTTCACGGAAAAGTCAAAAAAAGCCCCAAAAACGGGGCTTTTTTTGTTCTCTTCGCGCCAAGGTCAGTAATACTGGCATAAAAGTTGCTCTAGCACCGAAGACGGATCGCATCTATTGAATGGATTCAGCTTTCCCCGATCCCCGGTTTATCTGGTGGTGTGCGGGGCGCCTGTGGGGCGTGCTGAGCGTCCCGCCGGAAATAACCAAGCAGCTATCGGAAATGACTATAAGTAGTCTAAAGAGTAAAGAGTAAGGAGTAATCCGCGTATGTCCAAAAAAATGTCGTTCGATGACGCCGCTCGCGGTTCCGTCGCGGCTGGGGTAACCAAGCTGGCACGTGCCGTCAAAAGCACGCTCGGTCCGCGCGGCCGCAATGCCGTCCTCGATAAGGGGTGGGGCGCCCCTAAGGTTACCAAAGATGGGGTGACCGTCGCCGAAGAAATCACCTTGGAAGACCCTGAAGAGAATCTCGGCGCGCAGCTGGTTAAGCAGGCCGCTCAAAAGACGAATCAGTCGGCCGGGGACGGAACGACTACCGCCACGGTTCTGGCCGAGGCGATCTTCCTTGAAGGGCTCAAAATGGTCGCCGCCGGCGCCGACCCGATGGCTCTTTCCAGAGGTATTCAAAAGGCCGCCGAGGCGGTCTGCGCCTTCGTCGCCAAGCAGGCCAAGCCGGTTGACGAAAAGAGCAAGAAAGAGATCTCCCAGGTGGCGACCATCGCCGCGAACAATGACCCCGCTATTGGACAGATCCTCGCCGACGCCTTCCTGAAAGTCGGCAAGAATGGTGTTATCACCCTGGAAGAGAGCAAGCAGTTCGATACCTACGTCGATGTGGTCGAGGGGATGCAGTTCGACCGCGGTTTTCTTTCCCCGCACTTTGTGACCGACGCCGATAATCAGGTGGTCGACTTTGAGGACGCTCTGGTTCTTGTCTATGAAGATAAGATTTCCTCGGCCAAGTCGCTTGTCCCGCTTCTGGAAACCGTCAGCAAGCAGAGCAAACCGCTGTTGATCATCGCCGAAGATATCGAGGGTGAGGCGCTGGCGACGCTGGTCGTCAATAAGCTGCGCGGTATCCTCAATGTCTGCGCGGTCAAGGCGCCCGGTTACGGCGACCGCCGCAAGGCGATGCTCGGTGATATCGCCACGCTGACCGCCGCGACGGCCGTCTACAAAGATCTGGGTGTCAAACTCGACGCCGTCAAGCTCTCGGATCTGGGGAAGGCCAAGAAGATCGAGATCACCAGCGACCATACCACCATTGTCGGCGGCGCCGGCAAAAAGGAGGCTATCGATGGGCGCGTGGCTCAGATCCGCAAAGAGATCGAGACGACGACCAGCAGCTATGACAAAGAGAAGCTGCAGGAGCGTCTGGCCAAGCTGGCCGGCGGTGTCGCCCAGATCAATATCGGTGCCGCGACCGAGACCGAGCTGAAAGAGAAGAAGTTCCTCTACGAGGACGCTCAGGCCGCGACCAAGGCCGCGCTGGAAGAGGGGATCGTTCCCGGCGGCGGGATCGCCCTGCTCAAGGCCGCGAAGGTTCTCGAGAAGTTTGAGGCCGAGGGGGATGAGAAGTTCGGTGTGCAGATTGTCCGCCGCGCTATGGAAGCCCCGATCCGCGAGATCGCCGAGAACGCCGGTGTCGACGGTGCCGTCGTGATCAATCGTGTTCGTCAGATGAAGGGTAAGTTCGACGGCTACGATGCCGACAAAGATGCCTACTGCGATATGGTCGAGGCGGGGATTATCGACCCGGCCAAGGTGGTGCGCACCGCGCTGACCAATGCCGCCGGTGTCGCGTCGCTGCTGCTGACAACCAGCTGCGTCCTGACCGAAATCCCGAAGCCCGAGCCGGCCGCCCCGGCCCCCGGTGCCGGCGGTATGGGGGGCGGCATGCCCGGTATGGGCGGCGGTATGCCCGGTATGGGCTTCTAAGATTCGCCCCCGAGCGAAGTCAATTCACAACGTTCAGAAGAAAAACTTAAGACCAAAAAAGGAATATTCACTATGGCTAAGAAAAGTATCAACCTCAGTCCTCTGGATGATCGCGTCGTTGTTGAGCCGTTGGCCGCCGAAGAAGTGACCGCCGGTGGTATCGTTTTGCCGGACAGCGCTAAAGAGAAGCCCCAGCGCGGCATCGTCATCGCTGTGGGGCAGGGCAAGCTTCTCGACAGCGGCGAGCGCGCCGCGCTGTCGGTTCAGGTTGACGACGAGGTGATCTACGGGAAGTATTCCGGCTCGGACGTTGAAATCGACGGCCGCGAGATCAAGATCCTGCGTGAGAACGACATTCTCGCCAAGGTCGTGAAGTGCTAAGCGCACACGCCGTCACCCTTCTAACAGGGCATTTCACAGCAAAAGCAACATTCAACAGAAAAAATAGGAACCATTATGGCTAAACAGCTTCTTTTTGACGACGCGGCTCGTCGCCGGATGCTCGACGGCGTCAATAAGCTCGCCGATGTCGTCGCCGTGACCCTGGGGCCGACCGGGCGTAATGTCATTCTGAACAAATCATACGGCGCGCCGCTGGTCACCAAAGACGGCGTGACCGTCAGCAAAGATATCGAGCTCCCCGACCCGTTCGAGAACATGGGCGCGAAACTCGTTAACGAAGTCGCCTCGAAAACCGCCGATATCGCCGGTGACGGGACGACCACCGCGACCATTCTGGCCCGTGAGATCTTCCGCGAAGGTTTGCGCAATATCGCCGCCGGCAGTAATCCGACCGCGATTCGCCGCGGTATCGACCGCGCCGCGGCCGCCGCGGTCGCCGAGCTGACCCGGATGGCCAAGGGGGTGACGACCAAGCAGGAGATCGCCAACGTCGGAACGATCAGTGCCAATAACGACGCCGAGATCGGCAGTCTCCTCGCCGAGGCGATGGAAGCCGTTGGCAACGAGGGTGTCATCACCCTGGAAGACGGCAAGACCGCCGAGACGACCTACGAGGTCGTTGAAGGGATGCAGTTCGACAAGGGCTATCTGTCGCCGTACTTCATCACCGACACCGGGACGATGGCCGCCGATCTGGAGGATGCCTACATCCTCATCCACGAGAAGAAGATCAGCAATATTCGCGACCTGATCCCAATTCTGGAGAAGGTGTCCCAAAAGATGAAGCCGCTGCTGATCATCGCCGAAGACGTCGACAACGAGGTTTTGACGATGCTGGTGGTCAACAAGCTGCGCGGCGTCCTGAACGTCTGCGCGGTCAAGACCCCCGGTTTTGGCGATCGCCGCAAGGCGATGCTGCAGGATATCGCTGTCGTCACCGGCGGCCAGGTTATCAGTGAAGATCTTGGCAAGAAGCTCGAGAACGTTGAGCTGAGTGAACTTGGTCAGGCGAAGAAGATCACCGTCGACAAAGACACCACGGTCATCGTCGATGGCCGCGGCAAAAAGGCCGATATCAAAGCCCGGGCCGATTTGCTGCGCAAGCTTATCGCCGAGAGCGAGTCGGACTACGATCGTGAAAAGTATCAAGAGCGTCTGGCCAAGATCGGCAGCGGCGTGGCGATCATCCAGGTCGGTGGTCACACCGAGGCCGAGATGAAGCAGCGCAAGATGCGGGTCGAAGATGCCCTGCACGCTACCCGTGCCGCCGCTCAGGAGGGGATTCTCCCCGGCGGAGGCGTGGCGCTTCTGCGCTGCCGCGAGGCGGTCGAGAAGGCCCGCGCCGCGGCCCGCGGTGACGAGAAGATCGGTGTCGATATCATCTCCCGCGTTCTTTCCGCTCCGCTGGAGCAGATTGCCGAGAACTGCGGTCTGGACGGTGCCGTGATCGCCGACGAAGTCGCGCAGCGCGCGGGAACCGTTGGATATGACGCCCACGCCGGGAAGTACGTCGATATGTTCAAGGCCGGTATCATCGACCCGCTGAAGGTCGTCAAGGCCGAGATCACCAACGCCGCGAGTATCGCCGGTCTGATGCTGACGACCGAGACGCTCTGCACCGATATTAAGAAGGACGAGAAAGAGCCGGTCGCCGACGCGGTCCGCTGAGTTTTCGCCGTTCGAAAAGGTGAAAGCACTGTTGAAAATGGGGGTGGCTTCCACCCCCATTTTTCAAACGCGCCGCTTATCGGCGGCGCTTTTGGCCGCAGGCGCATCTAGGGACATCAGGCGTTTCTATGGATATTGACTATTACGAAATACTGGAGATTGAGCGTACCGCTACCAAAGAGCAGATTGCGTCCGCCTATCGTAAGGCCGCGATGAAGTACCACCCCGACCGCAATCCGGGGAACCCGGAGGCGGTTGAAAAGTTTAAAGCGGTGGCCGAGGCGTTCGAGGTTCTCAACGATCCGGAGAAGCGCCAGATTTACGATCGCTACGGCCGTGAGGGGCTGAATAACCAGGCGATGGGCGGCGCCGGCGACTACGGGAACCCGTTCAGTACCTTCAGCGACCTGTTCGGCGACTCGATCTTCGGTTCTTTCTTCGGCGGCGGTGCGCGGCAGGTACGTCAGGGGGGCGATGTTCGAACCACGCTCTCCCTGGATCTTCACGAAGCGGCCAAGGGCGTGACGCGTGAGATTCACTACCGCCGGCAGGAGATTTGCGAGAAGTGCGGCGGCAGCGGCGCCGCGCCGGGGACCAAACCGGAGACGTGCCGATTCTGCGGCGGACACGGTCAGGTTCAAAAGTCGGCGGGGATCTTTACCATGCGCATTCCCTGTCCCAAGTGTCAAGGGACCGGGAAGGTGATCCCCACTCCCTGCCCCCATTGCCATGGCAAAGGGGTTGTCTCGCGTGATGTGACGCGCGAGATTCGTATCCCCGCGGGAATCGAAAGCGGCACCAAGCTGCGTATTCAAGGGGAGGGGAATCAGATGCCCGACGGTTATCCGGGCGACTGCTATGTCTTCCTCCAGATCAAGCCGCATCCGTTCTTCCATCGGGATGGGATGAATCTTGTCTGCCGCGTGCCGATCCGCTACGCCCAGGCGGCGCTCGGCGGAGAGATCGAAATCCCGACACTCGACGGAACCGAGCGGATCAAAATTCCCGCCGGGACACAAAATGACGATGTCATTAAACTGCGCGGCCGGGGGATGCCGACACCGCGGCGCAACGCCGTGGGAGATCTGCTGATCCAGGTCTTTATCGAGGTTCCGCGCAAGATGACCCCGGAGTACGAGAATCTCTTGCGCAAGATCGCCGAAATCGACGGTGATACGGTTTTTCCGCAGCGCAACGGTTTTGGCAGTAAGCTGAAGAACTTCATCAGTGATTTCTTCTCTGCCAAGGAGAAAGACAAGGAGATGGAGAAGCAATCCGCGAAAAAACCGGACGGTGACTCTTCCTCCGGCACCGACGGCAAAGCCGGCGAGCGGGCTTCGAAGGACCATAAAGAGAAAAAGAGCCCTAAAAATAAGGCGAAAAAATAGTTTTCGTGTTTTCGCGGCAACCGCGGCAAAGGGAAAGAAACGATGGAAAATAAAAAGAATCCGGCTGAGACAACCGGGAACCAGACCAAAGACGAAATGAAGGACGATCCGGCGATCGATCTGTCGGGGACGGCGAAAGAGGACGTTTCGCCCGAGGAAAAAATCGCCTCACTGACCGAAGAGCTCGCCGCGGCGAAAGACCAGGCGCTGCGCTCTTTGGCGGAACTGGAGAACTTCCGCAATCGGAAGAACCGGGAGATCGCCGATCTGCACAAATACGAGTCGATGTCCCTGGCGCGCGATATTCTCCCCGTCTGGGACAACATGGGACGCGCGCTGGCCGCCGCCGAGAAAGATCTCAATGTCGAGACGCTCATCGAGGGGGTCAAGATGATGCATCAGCAGTTCCTTGACATCCTCAAAAAGCACGACATCACCAGGATCGAGGCTATTGGGGCACCGTTCGATCCGAATTTCCACGAGTCAATCGCGATGCTTCCCAGTGACAGGCCCGCCAACGAGGTGATCGCCGAGGGGCAGGCCGGTTTCCTGCTGCATGACCGTGTGGTCCGTCCGACGCAGGTGGTGGTGTCGGCCCCCAAACAGCCGCAGTAATGCCGCCGGGCGCGCAAAGAAAAGATAGGCTTCCCCCTTTTTTTAAGGAGTCCAGATCGATGAGGTGTCCTTTTTGCGGTCGTGAGTTTATCCCCGTTCCCTCATGGGCGTACACCTGCTGCGAGGATTGCCTTCGGGCCTATATCGAGTCGGACGACGGCCGCGGTTCGATGATCGACCCGGCCACCGGACAAGAGCTCGAGTACGACGGCCAGGACTACGAAGGGGATCACTTTGACGAGGAGGAAGAGGGGTTCTGAATCGCGCCCCTCTTTCTTTTGCCTTCTTTTTTTGTTTCGTTCCTCTTTTTTTACAGAATCCGCCGGAACGTATCGAGGAACAGGTCGAGCATCTGACGCTCGTGCGTGGCGAAGAGGGCCACACGCAGCGAACCGCCCCGGCGGCGCTTGTTCATTCGCTGCAGGAAGGAGACCAGAATCTGCTCTTTGATCAGTTCCCGCTGGAGTCGGCGCATGTTTCCGTCCGAACCGGTTTGGATCGAGACGATCGGGACCATATTCTCCTCACATTTGATTCCGATCTTTTCCATCTCGGTCTTGAAATAGTAGACGTTATCCCAAAGACGGTGACGAATCATATCGTGGTGAAAAGACAGTTGGAGACCTTTCAGTGTCGCGGTCGCCAGGGGGGTCGGGATGATCGCCTCGGGATTGGCCGGGGTTCCCTTGATTCGATCGATGAACCGGTCGCTCCCGGGGATCACCGTGCCGCAGCCCCCGATCGCCCTCGAGAGCGAGACAATCTGGTAGGTTCGAATCGGCAGCTGTCTTTTCGGCGGTACCGCGTATCGTCTCTTCTTGGGAGAATGCGTGTTCTTTTCCGCGCCGCAGGAGGGAATGCCGCCGCCGAATGGGTCGAGAAGGTTGGACCTTTCGGCCGGGTGTTCCCCTTGGTCGGACCAATAGTCTAAGGAGTCGATGCCGAACGTCGGGTCTCCTTGGCTGTCGAGCCGGGTTCGGTTGATCCCGCTGGGATCGTAGTCGTAGTACTCAAGCGTTCCCCGTCCCTTCTCTCCCAGGACACCGAGTCCCTCGGAGTCGTCGAGGAACAGGGCGCTTTCGGGATATTCAGCCAGAAGCTTGTAGTACTCGGGAATCGGCGCGATGGTGCCGGTCGCGTTAAAGACCCCATCGGTGACGACCAACGCGCGGGTGCGCGGCTGAAGATGATCGTGAATCAGCTCCCCCAGGTGGCCGACGTCGCGATGGCGAAACGCGTGGACAGCCCCGCGGCCTCCGAAGATCCGCTCCACGGCGGACCAGGTACTGTCGGAGACCAGCTCGTCGACGAATACCGACTCGGCCGTTTCGCGGATGGACGCCAGAAGCGCCTCGGTGACGGCCATTTCGCCGCCGCTGTAGTACGCCTGCTCGGTTCCGTAGATTTCGGCGGCCTGGCGCTCCACGTCGAGGATCGGCGCGGGGGTGAACCGCCGGCGAATGGTTCCCAGCGAGGTTCCGTAGCGAAGAACCGCCTCGCAGGTCGCCGCCAGAACCTCGGGATTTGCCTGAAGACCTAAATACCCCTCCCCGGAGAAATAGTAATAGTTCTGCCCGCCGACCGAGACAGTCGCGTCGGGGGGGCCGTCGAAGCTGAAGAGCTCTTCGACCAGGGTCTTCTCACGGGGAATCGGGATGTCCCCCAAACGGGGGAAGTCGCTCGTGAGCGGCTGAGCCGAGGGGGCTGTGTCCCTGCCGGCCCGGGGTTGGGAATCATCTTGAAATATCATCCATTGTTTATCAGATTTGCGCATCGCCTGCCTATTGTACTGAAACATTAACGGTCCTAACGTGAAGTGATTCCCTTGTGAGCGGATCACACGGCGGTAACGAAGGATCCACCGTTGCTGATCCACGGCGGGAGAGTAGACTTTTTTTCCTCCGGTGGCAAGAGCAAGCTATCAGATGTTCTTTCGCGTCGGGCGCGCCGGTGTTTTGCGCCGATGGTCTGGCTTTTTTTGACGTGGTTGGGTATTATAATAGGGACCCGTGGGGCGCGTCCCCGCAAGAATATAGACTTCAGTAGAAAAAAGCAAATAAGAAGCAAAAGCTGACAGAAAGTGACGACGATGAATTCGTACGCGTTTCAACACTGCATCAACCCCGACTGCGGCGCGACCTATGATTTGACGGAGATCCATCACCGCTGCCCCAAGTGCGGCGCTCTTCTGGACGCCGACTACCAGTGGGATAAACTCCCTGTCCCCAAGTCCCTCAAGCATTTCGAGCAATTTTGGGCTCAGCGCGATGTCTTCCGTCGGATGAGCGGTGTTTGGCGCTTCCACGACCTTCTCCCCTTTGCCCCGCTGGATGAGTGCGTCACCATCGGCGAGGGGCAGACGCTCCTGCAAAAAGCGGACTTTGTCGCTCCCTACGCCGGACTGAAACCGGGCTGCCTCTTCCTGCAGTACGAGGGGCTCAATCCCTCCGGTTCATTCAAGGACAACGGGATGTCCGCCGGGCTGACCCACGGAAAGCTGGTCGGCGCCAAGACCGCCGCCTGCGCCTCGACCGGCAATACCAGCGCCTCGATGGCGATCTACTGCGGCTGTACCCGGCTGATGAACGCCGTGATCTTTATCGGTTCCGGAAAGATCGCCTACGGGAAGCTCTCTCAGGCGCTCGACTACGGCGCGAAGACCATCCAGATCGAAGGGGATTTCGACGACGCGATGGCCCGCGTTCAGGAGGTCTCGAAGAAACTCGGTCTGTATCTGCTCAATAGTCTCAACCCGTTCCGCCTCGAGGGACAAAAGACGATTATGTTCCGTGTTCTGGAGGCGCTGCGCTGGGAAGTCCCCGATTGGATCGTCGTTCCCGGCGGTAACCTAGGGAACTCCAGCTCGTTCGGAAAGGCGTTTATCGAACTGAAGAAGCTCGGTCTGATCGAGAAAGTACCGCGTCTGGCGGTGATCAACGCCGTCGGCGCCAATACCCTCTATCGTCTCTACACCGAAGAGGGGCTGCGCTGGAACGGCGGCCGGTACGATAAGCAAAAGGTCGATGCGTTTTTCAGCCAGATGGACGCCGAAGGGCGGAAGGCCTCGACGATCGCCAGCGCGATCGAGATCAACCGGCCGGTCAACCTGACCAAGTGTCTGCGTGCGCTCGATTTCTGCGATGGTGTCGTTCGCCAGGTGACCGAGCAAGAGATTCTCGACGCCAAGGCGAATATCGGCGCCGGCGGTTTGGGCTGCGAGCCGGCCAGCGCCGCCTCGGTGGCCGGGGCGAAAAAGCTTGTCGCCGAAGGGACGATCGGCAAGGATGAGCGGGTTGTCTGTGTCTTGACCGGAAACCAGCTCAAAGACCCGAACGCGACGGTCGCCTACCACGGAACCAACCGCGAGTTCTTCGACAAGATCTTGGGGTGCCGTGGCGTCACCACCACCGAATTCGCGAACCATCCGGTCACCGTCGCCAACGATATCGATCAGATCATTGACCTGCTGAAGTAACATTAAGGGGCGTCTATGCCGGCAAAAATTCTAGCGTTCGGGGAGCTTCTTTGGGATATGCTCCCTTCGGGGAAACAGATCGGCGGCGCGCCGGGAAACTTTGCCTACCACTGCCGCGCGCTGGGAGCCGAATCGGCGCTGATCACCCGAGTTGGGGACGACCCGCTCGGCCGTGAACTGATCGATGCCTTCCGCGACAGGCAGGTTCCCACCGATTTCATCCAGATCGATCCTCAAGCTCCCACAGGGACGGTCGATGTCACGCTGGTCGACGGCCAGCCGAGTTATCGTATCGTCGAGTCGGTCGCCTGGGATCGTATCGCTCCCGAACAAGCCGCTCTTTCCCTGGCCGCCGGTGCCGACGCTCTTTGCTTTGGGTCGCTCGCCTGCAGGACCAAGGAAAACCGCGAAACGCTGTTTAAACTGCTTGACGCGTTAAAACCCGCCGCGAAGGTCGTTCTCGATCTGAATCTTCGCGCGCCGTTTTACAGCGCCGAGCTTATCGCCGAGCTGCTTCCGCGCGCCGGCTGGCTGAAGCTCAACGACGAAGAGCTGCTTGTCCTGGCCGAGATGCTCGCCTCGCCGATCGAACCGGGACCGCTCTTCGCCGCAGATGGGGTGTTGGAGGGGAATAAGCTCCGTTTTGTCCGAGAGCTTTTGGACCGCTATGATCTAGAGCTTTTGATTTTGACAGGGGGAAGTCAGGGGAGTTTTCTCTTTGCCCGCGACGGCCGGGACAGTTTCTCCCCCGCGCTTTCCACGCGGCCGGTCAGCGCCGTCGGAGCCGGCGATTCCTTCACGGCCTGCTGTGTCGTCGGTTACTTAGCGGGGCTGTCGCTGGAGGAAATCAACGCCCGCGCTTCGCGCGTGGCCGCCTATGTCTGCTCCCGCCCGGGGGGAATGCCCGAGCTCCCCGAGGAATTGACGCGCTAAAGAAGAAAAGGCGTGTAGGTATCCCGGCGGGATGTGGTATAATAAATCCTCGAAAGGCGCTCGCGCGAAAAGTATGGCAGATGAACACCCGGGTTTACACTCTGGGTGAATACTCAACACGATAGGTGAACGAAGGAGAACGATCAATGAAACTCGACGATCCGAAATATGGTCAATTCGCCCTGG
>CADBTE010000129.1 GCA_902797455.1 uncultured Planctomycetota bacterium
CTTCAGGTCTTTCGCCTTTATCTGGAGAAGTTCGGCCAGTACGAAGGGGAGACAACGGCCGATAACCGCTCATTCTAGCGGGCGACAGCTCGTTTCACTAAAAAACCGCGGCTTTAGTCGTTCTTTTTATAGAAGCGTTCCAGCTGAATCCCGCCGCGCAGCTCTTCCTCTAGTATCTGCAGTCTCGACTCGAGCAGTTCGATTCGGCGTTTGAGGACCGGGATGAGATTTTCTTCTTCCTTGATCTTCTTGGCGCGCGGAACTTTCGGGTACGCCAGGTGACGCGACAGCGCCGAGAAGAGGAACGATGGATCCCTTTTGCGCGAAGCCCAGGCGATACGCCCCTCACGATCGCCGAAGAGAACCGGCTCGTCCGATTCCCCCGGCTTCCGTTCGTAGTAACTGCTTCGCACGTAGATCAGGTCGGCCAGGTCGATGATTCCGACTTGACGGCGGAGAATCACGTCGATCCAGCGCCGCCAGTTCTCGTCGTAGACCGGGTCGAGCGAGATTGCCTTTAACCCTTGGTCGTAACCGAGACGGTTGCGCGACATCGTCTCGAACTGAAAAAAGAAGATTCCCTGGACCGAATGTTCCCCCGCCATATAGCCGGCCAGCCGCTCGAGAACAACCAGCGCGGTCCGAAAATCGAACCGTCCCCCCTCCCGTTCGGCCTCCGAGACCACAAAAGTCTGGAAGGGGGTGAAATAGTGCGGCATGCGCGCCATCGCCTGATTCATGACCCCGTTGAGCTTCACTTCGGCCAAAAGAAAATCGACTGCCATCGGGAGATGGACAGTCGATAGAAGCTCGCTCTTCATCGCGCGGAGAATCTCTTGCGAGCTGTAGCCGTCATCGAGGCGTTCGGCGAACGTCTTAAAGAAAAAGTGCTGTTCGACGTATTCTTCTTGTGGGAGCAGCATCGCTTCTGGTGCCAAAACGGGGCTGATGAACTCCCTGGATTCTTCCTTCGCGGGACCCTTTGCCGGGTCCCGTGACAGAAACTGATTAAAACCCGAGGCGGCTGAGGGTTTCCTCACTGATGCCGCGGCACACGGGAATCCCGGAAGTTCGGTTTTCGTGGGACTGTCCAACGTCGGGCCAAGCCGAGACGAACTCAAGCTCGGGCATCACCTCGACCAGCTGTTCGACCAGCATTTTGGCGACGCGCTGAACCCGGGTCTCTTTGGCAATCTCGTCGATCTGACGGGCCGACTTCATAATTTTAACCATTTTCGCCCGGTTCTGGATCGGGTCCTCGATGAAATCATCGGCGTTTCCGATCAATTCCGAGAGCGGGACATCGAGCGCCTCGCGCCAAGCCATCAGCTGCGAGAGCGTCAGGTCGGTGGTCGGCTTCTCCTGGTGTCGGGCTTCCGTCAGAGTGATTCCCAACCGGCGGGCACAGCTGGGGAGCGACATCCCTTGACACTCACGAACTGCAGCGATTCGATGTAGCGGTTTGATACTCTTGTGTTCTTTTGATACACTTCCCTTGGTCGTATGGGAAACGAGAGGGACCGCGGGGGTTCCAAGCGGAACAGAGACAAATTCAGCCTGTGACATCATGACACCTCGCTTTCTCGAAAGTTCGCGGAAAGAATCGATGATTTCTTCGGAAGGAAACCGTTCTCTTCTCACACGAATTTATTAAGCAAGCATCGTGCCAAAAGATTAAAAATGATGTTCCCACCCGGAAATCTTTGCCAAGGGCTCGGTATTTCCAGCTTTATCGGTTTGCAGGAATCCCCTTTCACGGGGGAGAAATTCGCCGATATCGGTCAAAAGAACCCCTTCGGGGGGCGGAAAACCTTGATCGGCGCAAAAGCAAATGAATGATTTTGAAGCACCGCCTCTTTTCGCGGCACTCCTCCCTGACCTTTTTTTAGGTGCCAGTGGCTGTTCGGCCAGCAGCCGGGCCGCGTCGTCCGGGGAAACGGCCAGGATCAGCTCGAAATCCTCCCCATCCCCCAGCGCGTGATCCAGGGGGGAACACTTGTCGGCCGGCGGAAAAAGATCGACATCGCTGTGGATCGGTATTCTCTCAAGATCGAGCCGAAACCCGACCCCCGAGGCGTTGGCCAGACGGCTTAAGTCGAGCAGCAGCCCATCGCTGATGTCCATCGCCGCGCGAACAACACCCTTCTCCCGCAGGAACAGCGCCTCGGGAACCCTTGGACAAAAGGTAAACTGCCGCCGGTGAATCGACCCTCCCAGGGCCCCGGTGACTAAAATCCGGTCCCCGGGCCGGGCGCCGCGGCGCAGGAACGCTTTTTTCGCGGGGACATGGCCGAAAGCGGTGACCGAGACCGCCAGTTTTCCCGGCCAGCTGTTCGTGTCCCCGCCGGCCAGCGCGGTCCGGTACGCGCGCAGAATCGGGAGCATCCCCTCGACCATCTTCTCGGCCGCGATCCCTCCGTGCCGCCCCCGCGGGAGGAGAACCGAAACGACCACCGCCGCCGGCCGTGCCCCCATAGCCGCCAAGTCACTGAGGTTCACCGCGATCGCTTTGCGCCCGATTAGTTCCGGCGCGGTCTGATCGGCGAGGAAATCGACTTCGTCCGAAAGAAGGTCGGTGGTGACAACGACCGATTCGCGGTTCGGTTCCAGCAGCGCCGCGTCGTCGCCGGGGCCGACCAGCAGCCCGCGGTTTAACACAGCGTCATCCTTCAGCCGGCCGAGGAGGGAGGCGACAAACGATTCTTCATTCATAGCAGCGATCCCTCGGTTTGCGGCGGCGCTTGTTTTGAGCTGTACGGCGGTGATTCTTCGTTTACGGCGGGCAGAGGCGGTTACGGGGTATCTTTAAGGGGAAAAGCGCTTTTCAACAATCACCGGGCGGGAATATCGAGGAAGTAGGGGACACCGTTGCGAATCAAGTAGATCTTCGCGGTGCTGCCGGCCTGAACGAAATCGTTCCACTTCCGCGCGATGAAGTAGAGATTGTCCAGGGAGGTGATCTCCCAGCGATTTTCTTCCGAACCTGTGACGACGAACCCGAAGATCAGGTCTCCCTCATGAATCGAGCTCTTGCCCGCGCAGAAGACGGTATCTTTCTGGACCGATTTGACCCGCACCCCGCCGGACGGCATGATCTTGTAACTCTCCATCGAGACGACATTCAGGTCGGGATACAGAGTGTGGTACTCCTCGGCCGAAACCGGCTCGATGGTGATCCCGAGGACGTCGGCGACGATCGCCTCTTTCGAACTGCGATAGTACTCCGATTCCGCGTTCTGGCTGTACGAGGGGGACGCCGAAGCCGGCTGGAAATTCTCTTCCTCGACCATCGAGGTCAC
>CADBTE010000130.1 GCA_902797455.1 uncultured Planctomycetota bacterium
GCTGCCGCGACCACAGGCCGATCCGGCCGGTCGGCCGGCCGAGCCGCCACAGATCATCGACCGCCCCGAACCAAAGGGCGTGATTCTCATCCAGGCGAAGCCAGCGGCCGCCGGTGTGTTGTGTGCCGTCCCGCGGGTTAGATTCCTCCCGCCGAAGGCCGACCGACAGGACCAACAGCCCGCGCCACGAGGCATAGTCGTCGACGCGCAGGGGATGAGAGGCGACCGGACGGATTCCCCAAAAGCCCCCGGCGTTCTCGGCCGGAAGCTCGTAGAAGGTTCCCGCCGCGTGGAAAAGATCCCGCTCGGTGCAGACCTCGCGGTCGTGGCGGCAGCGGTTCTCTTCGGCGCGGCCGCTGTCGCTCAAGGCGCGCCAGCGGTCAGTCACGGGAAGGAGAAAACACTTGCCGTGATCGTCGGTGATCGTCACCTTATCGGCGGTAACCTCCGGGCAGACCTCGGGGAGCGGAACCTTCCCGGCGGTTTCGCGGGCCGTTGCCTCGTCCATCGGCCGGACGGCGAACCGGCCGCCGCCGGGGGCCAGATCGACCATAAACCCCTTTTGGCCGCCGTCGGGGCGGTCCGTCACCACGCGCAGCGCCCTTTCGGCGTCGGACCAAAGAAGCGACCGGCCGGGGATCGGACTCCCCACCTCGGGAAAGCCGGAAAAGATCTCCTCGGGAACCGTACCGCGCGGATCGTCGGGGAGACAGACCAGGTACGCCGAGGCGCTTGTCCCCGAGCGGTCGGCTTTAACGCGGATCCATTCCCCCGGGGCGGCACGGTCGAATTCCCAAAAACCGCGCCCCTCCGGCAGCGCGGCGGTTTGAAGCGTCTCCCACCGGCCGTCGCCGGCGCGGTCGATCTCGACGGTCACCGCCGCGCTTTGGCCGTCGCCGAAATCAACAAACAGCGCGCGCTTCGGCCAGCCGGCGAAGAGGATCGGATCGGAGGGGAGATTCGCCTCGACGGCCTGGTTTTTCCACAGCGCCCCGGCGGCGTACGGCGGGCCCAAACACGAGAGGGTCTCGGGCCGGACAAACCAGAGGTTCGACTGCGAACGCCCCGGCGCGCAAAGCGTCCCCTTATAGCGCCGCTTATTGATAAACTCGCTGCGTGCCGCGTCGTCGCAGCCGCAGACGATCCAGCGGCCGTCGCCGAAAGCGTCCCACCGGCAAAAATCGCCGATCACCTTCAAATAGGCGCTCTTCGGACGAATCCCCGCCGCGCGCGAGGCGGAAAAATCGGTGGGGAAATCCCAAAACATCCCGTGCATCGTCATCAGCAGCGGCCCGCTCGGGGCGGAGGCGCCAAGAGCGGCCGCCCCCGGCGCGATGTTGCGAATCCGAGGCCACTCGGTATTCCAGCCGTGGGCCCCGTCGTAGCAGCGCGATCCTTTGGGGAGCCGGTATTTTGTCCACTTGCCGCCGTCCAGCAGCATCACGAACAGGGAACGGTCGTCCCAGCCGCTCACCCAGATCGGATCGTCGTCGGCCCCGCCGCTGTGGATTCCCCCACGCGAGGCGACCTCGCAGCACTGCGCGCGAAGAACCGTCTCCCACCGGAGCGGCTCTTCCCCCGGTTTGGGGAAAAACCACTGGCCCAGCGCCCCGGAGGGGATGGTCGGGTCGATAAGCGCCTCCGGGGCCTGTTCGCCGTTGTTCGCGTAGACCAGCCGCCCCTGCCCCGAATAGAACCCCTTGCCGTGATAGCCGGGGAGGATATCCTCCCCGCGTCCCGGCATCGCGCGGACGGCCCGGTCGGGGGCCCGGGGATCGTCGGGTTTGACGTTGGTGTCGCGCCACAGCTCGACCGCCTCCAGCGTCTCGACATCAATCTCGTAGAACCCCTCCTCCATCGTCGCGCAGAGAATTTTTCTTTCCGGCTCGCTTAGGTGGCGGGCGAAACCGGTCAGGCGCCCCGGCATCCGGTCCGGCGGGATCACCCGAACCTTCCCCTCCTCATCGATCACGTATGGCCCGATGAAGAGCTGCCGCGAAGGGTCGTGGATCATCCTCCCGGCGTGGGTCCCCCCGACCGAGGCGGGATGAACTTTCAGCGCCGGCTCGGGGGTGACCTCACCTAAAATATCGCTCGAGCCGAACGGGCAATGGGGGCCGTAGGTGATCAGCCAGAGCCGATCGGCCCAGGGAACGACCGCGCCGGTTCCGCACTCATCCTCGTCGTTGGAGTACGACAGCGCCGGGAAGATCCCCGAAAAAGAAAACCCGCCGGCCTCCTCGGCGGGAAGCCGGCGGCACAGCGCCGATAAACACGCCAACAGACA
>CADBTE010000131.1 GCA_902797455.1 uncultured Planctomycetota bacterium
CAATAAAACGGTAATAAAGGAGTATATTCCCATGTTTGAAAAGTATCTCGATCAGCAGACGGTTCAGGAGATTCGCGCGCGGGCGTTTGTTTATTTTGGGTTCGGCGCGATCGCGAAGTTTAAGCAAATCGCCGAGGATTTCCGTTCCAAGGGGATCGACCGGGTGCTGGTGGTCACCTCCGGCTCGGCGTATAAGACGTCGGGGGCCTGGGATGTCGTCGCCCGCGAGCTGGACGCCGCCTCGATCGGCTATTGCCTCTACGACAAGGTCACGCCGAATCCCGATACCGACGGGATCGACGCGGCCGCCGCGCTGGGGAAGGAATTCGGCGCGAAGGCGGTGATCGGGATCGGCGGCGGCAGCCCGATCGACACCGCCAAGAGCGCGGCGATCCTGCTGGAAAACCCCGGGCACAGCGCCGAGGAGCTGTTCGAGTGGAAGTTCGCCCCCCAGCGGGCGGTGCCGATTGTCGCCATCAACCTGACGCACGGCACCGGGACGGAGGGGAACCGCGTGGCGGTGGCGAGCATTGTCTCGAAACAGTATAAGCCGGCGATCGCCTACGAGTGCATCTACCCGACCTGGTCGATCGACGACCCCGATTTAATGATGACCCTCCCGCCGAAGCAGATCCTCTACACCACGATCGACGCGGTGAACCACGTCGTCGAGGCGGCGACGAGCACCTGCACCAATCCCCTGGCGATTACCTTGGCGCGCGAGGTGATCGCCCTGGCCGCCAAGTACCTTCCGATCGCGGTGAAGGACCCCCAGTGCCGCAACGCCCGGTATCACCTGGCGTACGCCGCCCTTTTGGGGGGGATCTCGTTCGACAACGGGTTCCTTCACTACACCCACGCCCTGGAGCATCCGCTCTCGGGGGCGCGCCCCGAGGTCACCCACGGCCATGGGCTGGCGGTCCTTCTGCCGGCGGTGATCAACGAAATCGCCGCGGCCCGCGCCGATACCCTGGCCGATATTCTCGCGCCGATCGCCCCGGGGCTCACTCCCCAGACGATCGACCGCGCCGCACCTCTGGTCGATCAGTGGCTGGGGAGCGTCGGGGCCGACCAAAAGCTCACCGACCTGGGGTTCGGCGCCTCGGATATCCCCGCCCTGACCGATCTGGTCTTCTCGACCCCCTCGCTCGGGGCCCTGCTGAGCGTCGCCCCGACCGAGGCGACCCGCCAGACGGTCGAGAAGATCTTCCAAAACTCCCTGCGGCGCGGGACGTTTACGCTGTAAGAGGCACCGGAAGAGCCGTCAAACCAAAGAGGAACAAAACCGATGACAGACCGCGTGAGAATCATAAGCAGGGTATTGGTTTTCGCCTTCGCCGCCCTGGCCCTCGCCCCTTTGTTCGCTTGGGCGCAGGAAGAAAGCCCGGAGATGTTCGGGACGAACCTTTCGTTTGAGCAAGGGGAAGCCGGGAAGATGCCCGCCGGGTGGAGCGGGGATACGAATTTCTTCTCGTTCGCGCCGGGGGGCGGGCGCAACGGGACGAGCGCTTTGCGGCTGGACGCCGACGGGAAGGCGTACCCCATCGCCTCGCAGCGGCTCGGGGTGGCCGGCGGGACGAAACTTCTGTTCAGCGCCTATTACCGCGCCGAAGGGCTCGACGGCGGCGAGGCGAAGATCGCGATCGAGTGGACCGGGGGGGGCAAGTGGCTCGGCGGGAGTTACTCGGTCGATCTCCTCGAGGAGGAGGACGACGGCACCGGGTGGAAGAAGATGGGGGGCACGGCGATGATCCCCCTGGAGGCCGAGGAAGCGACGCTTTTGTGCTACGTGACCCGCGGGGGGAAGGGGACGGTCTTTTTCGACGACTGCCGGGTCAAAGAGGCCGCCGTCACGCCGTTTTACGGGATCACCTCGGACCACTACCGCCATATCACCGACGGGAAGGACCGAGGGGGCGTACTGACGATCCGCGTCGGCGTGGCGGCCGGTCGGGTCGTCGCTTCGCCGAAGGAAGCCGCCTTTGATATGGTAATCACCCCGGCGGGCGGGCAAAATGAATCGGCCGAAAGCGCCGCGGCGCTGAGGACGATCGCCCCGACGACGATCGGCGAGGACTATATCGACTACGCCGTCCCGACGGCCGACCTGCCGCCGGGGAAATACACCGCGTCGGTCACGGCGGTTCTTCCCCGAAAGTCGGGGGAGGGGACGTTCGAGTCGGCCATCTCGCTGGACTTCACCCGGGTGGAGGAGTACGCGCCGCGGCGGGCGTACATCGACCAGTACCGCCGGCTGATCGTCGACGGGGAGCCGTTCTTCCCGCTGGGGTGCTACTTCGGCGACGTGAAACCCGAGGAACTGGAGGTCTACGCCGATTCGCCGTTCAACTGCCTGATGCCCTACTCGTCGATCTCCCGCGAGGCGCTGGACCGCTGCCAAGACAAGAACATCAAGGTGATCTACAGCGTCAAAGACAACTACCGGACCCTGGCGGTCAAGACCGACGAGGAGGGGGACCAGCGCACGCGCCAAACGGTCGAGCGGCTCAAAGACCACCCCGCGATCATCGCCTGGTATATCAACGACGAACTGCCGCAGACGATGCTGCCCCAGCTGACCGCGCGCCGCGGCCAGATGGAGCAACTCGATCCGGGCCGTCCGACCTGGGTGGTGCTCTATCAGATCGATGAGATACGCGATTATATCCCGACCTTTGACGTCATCGGATCCGACCCGTACCCGATTCCGTACCGCCCGGCCTCCTCGGCGGGGGACGCCGCGGTGAAGACCTATCGCGGCGCGCTGGGCCTGCACGCGCTGTGGCAGGTTCCCCAGATCTTCGACTGGGCGTGTTATAAGAACAGCGACGAGGAGAAGAAAGCGCACCGTCCCCCGACCCTGGAGGAGATGCGCGGGATGTTCTGGATGCAGATCGCCGGGGGGGCGAACGGGCTGATCGCCTACTCGTGGTTCGACCTGCGGCGCATGGATAAGACCACCGCCGAAGGGGGAGCGGCCTATGTCCGCGAGCCGTTCGACCAGCGCTGGGCCGAGGTCAAGACCGTCGCCGCCGAGGTGGCGCGGTATATCCCGGTCCTTTTGGCGGTCGATCCGGCGATGGAAGCGAAGGTC
>CADBTE010000132.1 GCA_902797455.1 uncultured Planctomycetota bacterium
AAGCGGCTTCCGAGGGGTCGAAGTCCGCACCAGCGCTGATCTGGAGCATTGGTCCGATCCCCGGCCGGTGCTGAAGCTCGACGATCCCGGCCTGATCAATGTCTGGGCCCCGGAGGTCCATCGGTACAACGGGGCGTATTATCTGTTTGTAACGCTGAGCTTTAAAGAGATTCTTCCGGGCGAGCGGCCGTCCGAGAACTGGCCCCAGCTCCATCGCCGCGGGACTTGGTGCTTCAAAGCCGATCGGCCTGACGGGCCGTTTGTCCCGGTCAAGGATGGTTCCCTTACCCCGGAGCAATGGCTGGCCCTGGACGGGACCCTTTGGGTGGAGGATGGTACCCCCTACATGGTTTTCTGCCACGAATGGGTTCAGGTGATCGATGGGACCATCGATTATATGCCCCTGGCCGACGATCTGTCCGGTGCCACCGCCGAGCCGCAAACGATTCTGCGCGCCTCCCAGGCGCCGGGAGAGAACCACGGAAACGTGACGGATGGGCCTTTCCTCTACAAAAGCGAAAAGTCCTCGGCGCTGTTTATGCTCTGGTCCAACTTCTTAGGGGAGGGGGGGTATTCGGTTTTGGCGGCCTGTTCTCCCAGCGGACGCCTGTGCGGTCCCTGGAACGAGTCGGTGCCGATCTTCACGCATGACGGCGGGCACGCGATGATCTTCCGAGACTTCCGCGGCGCGCTTCGGGTGGCTCTCCACCAGCCGAACGTCAATCCCAAAGAGCGGCTTCATATCCTGAAATTAGTCGACGACGGCAAGTCGCTGCGCCTGGAGGAATAAACCGTTTACCGGGCTCGGAACAAAGACCAGCTGCCGGAGAAAAGATAGGTCACCACGGCGATCCCGACCGCGTAAAGAGCCATCGTCGCACCGAACAGCTCCAGCGCTAAAAAGATCGCCGCCAGCCGGCAGCGGGTCACAACACAAAAAAGGGCGATCAGCCCCAGCGCGGCGCAGAACGGGCCGGGAAGCCCCAACGGCCCGGCCAAAAGCGCCCCGGCCGAGGCACCGACGACCATCGCGGGGACGAGATCCCCTCCCTTGAATCCGGAACCGAGCGTGACGGCGGTCAGGACCGTCTTGCGCAGCGGGTCGGCCGCCAGAGCGTACCCCCCCAGCGCGCCGAGGAGCATCTCGCCGCTTAAGCCGCAGCACTGCCGAGCCCCCGACAGCAGAGTCAGCGTCAGGATCATCATCCCCCCGAGGAAAGCGCGAAGGTACCCATTGCCGCTGAGCGCCGCGAGCCAGTGGGGAATGAACCTCATTGTCAGGCAGTAGAAGATGCCGACTAAGCCGCAGCCGGCCGCGAGGATCAAAATCAAAAAGAGGCGGCCGAAATCCAGCGCGGGGGGAGCTGAAACCGACAGCGCCGGGGGGACCAGGCCGAACGGGACAAGTAAAAAGAAGGCCGTCAGCGCCGAGACGAGCGAAAAAATCCCGCCGCGGTAGTGGAAAATTTTCGGTCCGGTGATCTCCATGACAAAAAAGAAGGCCGTCAGCGGCGCGCCAAAGAGGGCCGAAAAGGCGCCGACCATCCCGCACAGGACCGACAGCTTCTTGAATTTTTTCCCCCAGCCCAGAAGGCGCGCCCCCTTAGCGCCGATACACGCCCCCAGTTCCAGCGCCGCCCCTTCGCGGCCGGCCGAACCGCCGCAAAGATGGGTAAGACAGGAGGCCAAAAACACCAGCGGCGCCTGAGGAAAACGGAGCTTCTCTCCCGAGCGAATGGAAGAGAAGATGGTATCGACCCCCGGTTCCTTTCGGTACCGCGCCAGGCGGTACATCAAAAAGATCAGCGGTCCGACGATCGGCAGGGTGTAAAGAAGCCACGGATGGGCGATCCGAAGGGCGTTCATCTGGAAGATACTGACCCGAAACGCCATCCCCGCCAGTCCGGCGGCCAGGCCGACGGTCAGTGCCAAGAAGACCTTGCGCCTTTTGTCGCGGAAGCCGTCCAGCAGCTCCCGAAAGGCCTGTCTAACCGGGGGGGCCAAAATCGCGATCCTTAGTTGCCGGCGGCGCGCCGAATATCGATGACGTGGCTGCCGGGGCCGACCTCGGGAAGAACGACGCAGCGGCCGAGGCGCTTCGGCTGCCGTATTGCCTCGGAATCGATCGTCAGCGTGTCGGCGTCACTGGCCGGAAGAAGAACTTCCGCCGTCACGTTGGCGGGGATGGTCACCTCCAGCCGGCAGCGTTCCTCGCTTTGGTGAAGCGTGACCTCTACCGGGCCGCGTATCGTCGGAACCCGGGCCGAGATGTTTTCCAGTGCCGCGATCCTCGGGGCGACGCGGATCTTTCCCGCGCCGGGTGTCAGCGGTTCCACCCCGACGAGTTTGCGCGGGATGATATTGGCCGGGGCGGCCCCCCAGGCGTGGTTCCAGTCTTGATTCGGCTTGTAGCGGTCGTCCCAGGCCTCCATCGAGATAGTGGAACCGGCCCTCATCATATTGAGCCAGCCGCGCAGCTGATCGGTAGTTAAAAGTTCAAGGCCGTATCGGTCGGCCCCGCTGTCGTAAAGCGCGGCGTCGTAGATGGCGTCGAGAAGGAACTGCGCTCCATAGACCGAGCAGCGCATGCCGCGGGTTCGAAGGAACGCCAGAACAGAAGGGGTATGCTCTTCGGGAACCAGGCCGAACGCCAGGGCGAACATATTCGTGTGGAGCGAGGCGTGGTCCGTCGCCGCGCCGTCGCGGTAGATTCCCCGAGCGGGGTCGAAGAATTTCTCTTGGTAGGCGCGGTAAACCTGCGCGGCGCGGTTCTCGAAAAAGGTGACATCGGCCTGCTTACCGAGGATTTCGGCGAAACTCCTCATCGAGCGCAGCGCGAAATAGTGGTAGGCGTTCACCACCGCGTTAAGGTCCTCGAAGACGAAATCGTCGGTCTCGCCGGAGGAGGCGTTGTCATTTCCGGCCAGCCCCTTATGCGGCCAGTCGACGATGTCCTGAATTTTTTCCTTCCGATAGATCGACGCGAGCATCTGGTCGGTCTGTTTGCCGGTGCGGGTGCTGATCAGGCCGTCGCCGCCGGCCAGCTCGATGAGCGATTTTGCCTTGAGCTGGTCATAATGCGCGGCGATCAGGCGGTTGTCGCCGGTATAGAGGTAATCGTACCACGCCATCTGAACGGTCTGGAGAATCCACTCCGTCGGCCAGGTCGGGTGCTCGATTAAGTACTCGATGGTTCGGCGGGCCATGGTGTACTCACGATCGACCGCGTAATGCGACAGCTGGTTGAGCAGCGCGTCCCCCTCGTACGGAATCCTCTCACGGTCGCCGTCGATGTAGACCCCCAGAAAACTGGTCGCCTTGATCGAGTACTTGCAGAAATCCCATACCCGATCCAGGGCGTCATTGTCGCTTTGGAACGACGAGGCGCTGTCGCTGAAGTGGTAGAAGGCGGCGAAGCGGACGAACTTCTCGATCACCGGCCGGGCGTCCTCGGCGGCACAGGCAAACTCGATTTCGGCGTAGCGCAGCGGCATCACCTCCCCAAGATAAGGGGGGACGAGGAACGCCGCCCCGGAGGAGTTTCTCTGGTCGCGCCTGGTCTGGATTTCGTAGGTCTTCCT
>CADBTE010000133.1 GCA_902797455.1 uncultured Planctomycetota bacterium
CCGGGTCGGTCCCCTTGGTCCAGCTCTGGCCGTGGTAGTCGGCCGGCTCGTCGAAGGTGTTGTTCAGGAAGGCGATCGTTCGGTCGATATTCTGCATGTCGCCGGCGAAACCTCCCCGCGGATCGCCGAAGAAGGTGGCGTCGGTCTGGACGTCGGCGTTTTCACTCCAGTTGTAGAGCCAGACGGTGACCAGTGACGGGTCGGCCGCTCGAAGGCGGGACAGATACGACGGGTATTCTTTCCACAGAGCGTCTTTGATCTGGCCGTTGTTGAAGCAGCGGTTCTTCTCGGCGGTCACCCCGGTGATGATCGCGACGTGGTTGGTGGCGCTGGAGGGGTTGGAATCCAAATTGGTGTGCGCCTGATAGGTCCAGGAAGCGTGATAGCCCGGGGCCCAGCTGCCGTCGATAATCGAGTCGATGTTCGGCGTCGGGGTGCTGTAGAGCGCGTCGGCGCGAAGACCGTCGAACATAATCAGAAGCGATTTTTTCTCTCCCCCCAAGGCGGTCGCGGCCAGGGCGGCGAGGAAAAGCGCGGCGAGCAGGAAACGTTTCATCGATCCCTCTTTCTATAATTAAATGGTTGATGGTATCTGTGATCGGCAGGTGACTTATTCACGCCGGTTGGGAACCTGTCTGGTTAGTCCAGGTCGGTCTGGAACTCACAGCAGTCCAGGTGGCTCCAGGCGTGCTGACGGGTGGTCGGCGAAATCCAAAACAGCGGCGAGAAGGTCCGCACGCGCATCTTCTTCATATCGGGAGTGAATTCCAGCAGCTGGAGCCAGCCGTCGCCGCCGTCTCCTTCCCAGCCGCCCCCCATCGCCTGGGTGTCGAAGACCAGCTGCGTTACCTTTTTGCCCGCGTCGTTGAGATCGGCGACGCATCCGCAGCACCCCTCAAAGTCGTCCGCCTTCGAGACGTGACCGCACAGGACTAACCTGATGTTGGACGAGGGCTTCACGAGCTTCTCCCAGATCTGCTGACCGCTGTTGGCGTCGCCGTCGCAGATGGGGTACCCCTCTTTGCCGATACGTCCCAGCCCGCCGGAAAGGGGCATCATGTACGAGTGGGTAACGATCACTCCGAAGGTGTCGGCGTACTGCGGCCGGGCGAAGAGCTCTTTAGCCCACTGAAGCGTCGCGTCCCGCGGGACGAACTCCAGCGCGACGACGAGGATCTTTCCGCCGCCGGGGACGGTCAGTTCGTAGGCGGCGTTCTCCAGCGTCTTTTTGCCGAAGGCGTTGGGCGCCATCTCCACCAAGCTTCCCTCCCAGGCACTGTTGCGTTCGGGAGTGAAGTAGTCGTTGAATTTTGTCTCGCGGGTGATCGAGGAGTGGATCCCGTAGTGGTTCCCGTCCGGCATGAATTCCGGACCGTAATCGTGGTTTCCCAAAGTCAGAACATAGGGATAGACCCCGTCGAGCTTCTCAAAAGCGTGGGAAACCGACTTCCACATCTGGACGCAGGTTTGGTTGCCAAACTTTCCTCCGTCGGCCAGGACACCGTTCGACTCGACCAGGTCGCCAACGCAAACCACCGCGCCGACGCGCAGGGGGTCTTTCGCCTCGGCGATCCAGCCGGTCATCAGCTCGAAGATACCCTGGTTGCGCGTGTAGCGCGAGTAGGCCTGCGGGTCGGGGATCACGATCATCGTCCAGTCGTCGGCGTCGAGCAGAGCCGGCGCGCCGTCGTCGGCGATCATCGTACCGGCGGCCGCGAATGTGAAAAAGGAAAAAACCGCCAAAAGGATGAGCAGTGCGGGGATAGAACTCGTTCGTCTTTTGTGTGTCATTGTGGGCTCCTTGCTGTTAGGGGGAAACATTTCCCTCAAGTATCCCACAACACGAGGGAAAAATCAAACGTGAAGGAACCGATAAGTTCAAAATCCGGGGAGAAGATCGAAATCGTCCCGCAGGTGGACAGCATGAAAGCCGTAAAGAGACTCCAGCCGGCGGGCAAGGCGGCCGCGGTGGCACAGATGCGCGTCGGCCTCAAAGCACAGAAGAACCGTCGGCCTGGCGCGGCAAAGCCGCGCGGCGCGATCGATTTGGCCGGGGACTTTCGCCAGCAGCACCTCTTCGTAGAGGGCCAGCAGTGATTCCGCGGAGATTCCCCTATGGCGGTATTCCCGGGGGATCCCCAGGCCCGGCATAGAGATATAACGAATCCCTTCGGCGGTCAATAGTACCCGCAGCTGGTCGCCGGAAAACCCGCTTTTGCGCGAAAAGGGATCCGCCCGAATGTCGAGAAGCTGTTCGATCCCGCGGGCGCGGAGTTTTTTGAGGAGCCTCTGCGTCGTTAATCCCTCGTAGCCGATGGTGTAGACGGTTGTTTGCTGTGTCGGTTCCAAAGTCTTTTGGGCATTTTGAAAAAGAAAAAAGCCCCGCACGATGTACGGGGCTTTACGCTGACACTTAAATGCCGGCGGAAGGGGATTTTACTCTTCCTCTTCTTCCATATCGGCCGCCGCGATGATCTGCTGCTGGACGTTGCCGGGAACCACGTCGTAACGGTCGAAGGTGATCGTGTAGCTCCCCTGGCCGCCGGTCATACTGGCCAGGTTGCGGCTGTAGGTCATCACCTCGGCCAGCGGGACCTCGGCCTTGATGGTCTGCATACCGCCGCCGGCCGACTCCATACCGAGCGGACGGCCGCGGCGGCCGGCCAGGTCGGAGTTGACATCGCCGACGTGGTTGGTCGGGACAGTCACCTCGAGGATGACGATCGGCTCCAGCAGGGCCGGCTTCGCCTCGAGGAAGACCTTCTTGAAAGCCATGCTGCCGGCGGTGCGGAACGCCTGCTCGTTACTGTCGACCGGGTGATGCTTTCCGAAGTGGACCTCGACACAGATATCCTGGATGTGGTAACCGGCGATAACACCCTTCTCCATACGTTCACGGAACCCCTTCTCGATAGCCGGAAGGAAGTTGTTCGGAATCGTGCCGCCGACGATCGAATCGACCCAGAGGAAGTTGTTGTCGGGAGAATGCTTGTACTCTCTCATAGAGGGGAAACGATTCTTGTCTTCGGCGAATTCCTTCGGGTCGGTGCCGCCCGGGAACGGATACATACGGATATGAACCTCACCGAACTGACCGGCGCCGCCGGACTGCTTCTTGTGACGGTGCATCCCCTCGGCCTTGGCCAGAATCGTCTCGCGGTAGGGGATCTTCGGCTCTTTGGTGTCGAGCTCAACCTTGTCGCGGCGCTTGAGGCGCTCACGCAGAATCGACAGATGCAGCTCACTGACACCGGTGATGACCAGCTGCTTGGTCTGGTCGTTGCGCTCGACCAGGAAGGTGGAATCTTCCTCGGCCAGCTTGGTCAGCGCGCCGGAAACCTTCGCCTCGTCGCCGCGCGACTTCGGGGAGGCCGCCAGGCCAACCATCGGGGTCGGATAGTGGAATTCAGGCATCGTGCAGTCACCGAGGGTGACCGCGGTGTGGAGATCTTCGCTTTTGGTGACGGCGACCAGGTAACCGGGACCGGCCTCATCGATCGGGGAGAGGTCGCTGGCCTGGATCTCGAACAGCTGGGCGATCTTCAGACCGCGGCGGGCCGAGGAAGCGGCGATCTGCATGCCGCTCTTCAAGGTGCCGGAGAAAACGCGCATATAGTTGATCTTCTGAACGAAGGGGTCGATTCGGGTCTTGAAGACCTGAGCCACCGGCGCGGCGTTGGGGTCGGCGACAACGTCGATCTGCTCGCCGGCGGCGTTGGTCGCGTGGCGAACGATCATATTGGCCGGCAGGGCGTAGGAGGCCAGGGCGTCCATCAGCTCGGGGAGACCGACTTTGGTCTTGGCGGAAACGCAGAAGACGGGGATCAAAGAACCCTCAAGGGTCCCCTTGGCGATAAGAGCGGCCAGTTCGGCTTCGGTCGGCATCTCGCCTTCGAGGTATCTTTCCATCACGGCGTCGTCAACGGTGACGATCGTCTCGATGAGCGACTCGTGGATCTCGGCGGGATCGAGCAGAGCGCCGGCGGTTTCGGCCGGGGGATTGATCGTGCTGACGACACCCTTGAAATCATGGCCGTGACCGACCGGTATATTGAAAAGGGCGACCTCCTGCCCGAAGACGTCTTTGATGTTTTCGAGCAGCTCTTCGAACTCAATGTTGTCGGCGTCCATCTTGTTGAGGATGATGATCTTCCCGATCCCCGCGGTTTTCGCCTCGGCGAAGACTCGGCGGGTATTGACTTCGATGCCGGCGGCGGCGTTGATGACAATCGCGGCGGTATCGACGGCGCCGAAAGCGCCGATTGTCGAACCGATGAAATCGGGATAGCCCGGACAGTCGATCACGTTGAAATGCTTTCCGGCGTGGTCAAAGTGGATCACACTCGACTCAACCGAATACTTGTGGTTCTTCTCTTCCTCGTCGAAGTCGCAGATGCTGGTACCATCGTCCACGCTGGCCGGGCGCTTGACCATCCCCGTGACGTTGAGCAAGGTGTCGGCCAGCGTCGTCTTTCCCGAACCGCCGTGTCCGCAAAAGGCAATGTTTCGGATGTTCTCGGCACTGTACTTCGCCATAGTTCTCTTTCCGCTTTCTGTGTGTGGTGGGGGTTGCTGATATATACTTACACGGGAATATCCGCAGGGTATTCCAAGCCCTCTATATATACCCCAGAAACGGCCTCTTATCAAGGGCCGGGGAAGGGACATGGAAAGGTTTATCAAGTTTTTCCGGGCAAGAGGGGATCGTCCGCCGTAATGAATCATTAGGGGGGAGGCATACTGTGAAGGAGCGCATCGGGAAAAGGATGGAAAACTATAATGGTTTTTCGC
>CADBTE010000134.1 GCA_902797455.1 uncultured Planctomycetota bacterium
AGCCGGGGCCGCGGCGGCCGCGGTGCAGGCGGGGCAGCCGCAGGTGTGACCGCAGGACGGGTCACCGGGGGCGCAGCCGCAGGGGCTCATGCAGCCGCCATCGCAGCAGCTGGCGCCGCAGAAACCGCAGCGCGGGGCGGTGACACTGGCCAGGGAGCTGAAAACATTCGACACCATCGCGCGGGCACCGTTCCCGATGCAGGCCAGACGCTGACCGGCGCAGCAAAGGGCCGGCTTCAGACGGGGCAGGCACGGGGCGCAGATCGGAGCGCAGCAGACCGGAGCCGGTTCGCAGGCGCCGCAGACGCAGGGCTCACAAGCGCACGCGGCGCAGGGGCAGGCGTCAAAAGCCGGAAGAACGGGGGCGCAGCAGGCCGGAGCCGGATCGCAGACACCGCAGGCCGGAAGGGCACAGCCGAAAACCGGAAGGGCCGGGGCGCAGCAAGCGGGAGCCGGATCACAAGCGGTGCAAGCCGGGGCGGCGTCGCAAGGCCCGCAGGAAGCGCAGGCCGAACAGGCCATCAGACTTCGAAGGCCCCCGAACAGCTCACACGGCTGGCAGACCGGCGCGCAGCCGCAGTCGGCAGCCGGGGCCGCGGCGGCACAAGCCGGGGCCGCGGCGGCAGCACAAGTCGCGCACTCCTGCGCCTGAATTCTCACTCCCAGCATCATGACGATGGCGGCAAAACCAATCAGAATACGGGACTTCATAGGGCAAACTCTCCTTCTTTTACCACTGTTTCACCGGTATTCCCAAAAACCTCGGAAGGTAATCCGCGCTGCTTTTTCCCGGCGGCTTTCGGCCCCCGCTCCCTGCTAAGTACGCGGTACGTCTGCCTCCGAGCGAAAAAAACGCGATGACCCTCTCGGTGTTTCTCGGATCCTCCCGGTGATTGACGCTTCGCGTGATAAGCCGGTTCGGCAAGCAACGTACTTACCGATCCCTTTGACTTTGAACCGGCGCGCTCAAGCGTCTTTGTCGACACCTCGCAACATGTTCCCTCGGCGAAACCGGTACGGAACCCTTACTCCTTTAAGGAGTCCCGCGGCATGCCGAACGAGAAACAAGGTGTACCTATCATTTGGCTTTGAGAGTATCGGTAAAAAATTTGCCTCTGCTTGAACGGGATATACCGATTTTTACGAAATGAATGCTCTTTCGGGCGGGGATAAATAATCCGTTCCGGTTAGATAAAATAGGCAGTTCTTTTCTGAAGTACCTTCTATGGGGGGGGTGTTTTATCGGTGCAATCGTTCCTACTGTGATTTTGCTCACCGGCGGACTTTTCGAAATGACTGGCGCAATGGTTTTTACCGGCTGGAAAAAGAGGTATTTGCCCCAAAAGGGGGCTCATTCCTTGATAGTCCCCCCTTTGACTTGGCGATGAACGGTGCTGAAACCTAAGCATTTCGCCGCCGAGGCGCCAGGCCGATTCACGGATTCGAATCGGTTCGCGCCGGAACAAGAAGGCGGTATTGAAAGGATGTAAGGATCGTTCGCTCGGACACGGATATCAAGGCGGGACGATAGGCCGCGAATGGATTTTCGAAGGCCCGGCGCCTCCGGCCCCTTTTCGGGGGCGCGGCGCGAAAGCAATCTCTCCCAAACGCTCATGATACCCGTGACGCAAGGATGCGACCGCAAGCTAACGATCGGGGGGGATCTGTTGTCTTTTCGCGCGGGCGGCTGTGCCCGTGCCCAAAGATACCGGCGGGTTCCCATGGTGAAAGATCAACGGATTTATGCGAAGATCATCCAACCCGATCCACTCGGTCAAAAACTGTAGTCTCTTAGGAGGGCTCCGTTCACTCGGCACGGCGGCGCGTTTGACGCTGGTACTCTTGGGCCTTGCCCTAATGAGTGCCCCTGTCGCGCGGGCCGCCGAGGGTCTGAGTATCCCTTCGGCGCCGTACGCCCCTTCGGCGACCGCTCCGGCTCCGCTGGTGCCGGTGTTAAGGCAGACGCGGCAGATCACTCCGATGGCGCTCCCCTTGGAGTCGGAAGACGATTCCGGCCAAAGTTCGGCGGGCGACGCGGACACCACCGCGGTGACCGTCGCCGACGGCCGTCGGCTGGTCGCCGAAAAGCGCTGGGGTGAGGCGAAGACGCTCCTGGAAGACGCCCTCAAACATCAGCCCGACCATCGGGCGCTGCGCAGTCTGTATCTGGAGAGCCGCGCCCACCTGGAGGTCGCCGCCCGCTATCACGACCGGACCTTCTGTGATTTTCTGGCCCATACCAATAAAGAGGAGATGGTCGCCCTCTGCGACGAGGTTCTGGAGAATATCGAGACCTGGCACGTCGACGCGCCCGACTGGGATTACCTCTTCGAGCGGGGGATCGCCTCGCTGGCGATCGCCTTGAGCGAGGAACCGTTCCTGCGGCAAAACCGTGTCCCCGAAGAGGTTCGCCGCGCGCTGCCCGAGTATACCGGCGCGCTGGTCCGTTACGCGGCGGGGCTCCCGTCCGCCGGCCGTCTGGAACTGCGGGGGAATATCTTCCGCGTCGCCGCCAGCGTTCAGCGCAATACGGGGATCTCCGGCATTTCGGTGATTATGGAACTGCTGTGCGGGATGGTCAACTCGCTCGACTCCTATTCGGCGTGGCTCACCAGCGGACAGGTCAATGATCTGTTCTCCCTGATCGACGGCCACTTCATTGGGCTGGGAGTCTATCTCGACGCCCAGCAGGTCCCCGGCGCCTTAGTGATCACTAAGGTGATTCCGGGCTCTCCGGCCAGCTCGGCGGGGCTCAAGAGCGGGGATCGGATCCTCGCCATCGACGGCCAGACGGTTGTCGGCGAACAGTCGGCCGAACGGCTCCAGGGACCGGAAGGGTCGCGGGTGACACTGACGGTCGAAAGCGGCGAGCGGGCCGAACGCGAAGTGACGATCGTCCGCCGCCCGTTCGATTTCCCGAGCGTCGAGGATATCGGTGTTCGTTCGTCCGAATCCGGAATCCAAGTGGCGGCGATGCGTATCACCTCCTTCCAAAAATCGACTGTCGACGAGGTTCGCGACCGCCTGCGCAAGATCGAGAATGGATCCATCGGCGCGCTGGTGATCGATCTTCGGAACAATCCCGGCGGACTGCTCGACAAAGCCATTGAGCTGTCGAACCTCTTCCTCGAGAACGGGACGATCGTCCAAACCAAGGGACGAAGCAGTTCCCAGGTTCGCCGCGCCGACGCCCGCGAGGCGTACAGCGTGCCGCTGGTTTTGCTGATCGACGGCAACAGTGCCAGCGCCGCGGAGATTTTCGCCGGCGCGATGCAGGAGAACGGCCGCGCGGTGGTCGTCGGAAGCCGAAGCTACGGCAAGGGGACGATCCAGGCGATCATTCAGATCGAAAGCCACCGCGACGACTCGGTCCTGGCGGGGCTGCGCCTGACAACCGAAAAATTCTTCTCGCCCAATGGACATGCCTACAGCGGCTTTGGTGTCGCCCCCGATGTCGATTTAAGCACCCCCGATACCCCCAAGGGGCAGTACGTCGCGGCCCGCCCGATCCTCGGCGCTCAGCAGGCCGACGAAGACCCGGTTCTCGAGCGCGGTATCGCCGAAGCCGGGCGGCTGGCCGGCCGAAGGGTTCTTTCCGGCTCGCAGTTTGCCCGGCGCTGAAACGATCAACTCACTTATATAAAACTGGGGAAAGGTACTCTATGAGCGAATCATCCAACACGCCGCGGAGGATCACCCCCTGTTCCCACCCGATCGACGCGTCGGTCGATCTGCCCGGCTCCAAGTCGATCACCAACCGCGCCCTTGTTTTGGCGGCGCTGGCCGATGGGGAATCGACCCTGCGCGGGGCGCTGGACTCGGACGATACCCGGGCGATGCTCGGCGCCCTGGCGGCGCTGGGGGTCGGCGTCCGGCACGAGGTTTCCTCCGCGACGGTCCGCGTGTCGGGCCGCGGCGGCTTTCCGGCACCGCGCGCGCAGGTCTGGGCCGCCTCCAGCGGGACAACCGCCCGCTTCCTGACAGCGGCCCTGGCGCTGTCCCCCGGCAGGTACACCCTCGATGGGAGCGAACAAATGCGCCGCCGGCCGCTGGGCGACCTGATCGACGCCCTGGCGATGCTCGG
>CADBTE010000135.1 GCA_902797455.1 uncultured Planctomycetota bacterium
CCGCCGGCCGCCTGCGGTTCGCCGGAGTCGTAATTTTGGCAGCGCGAGACGAAGACCAGCGCCCGCCCAAGCGCCTCATCGTCCGCCCCGGCACCTAAGTCGTGCAGGGCGTCGATAAAGTACTGGGTACAGGACAGATCCGGACGGCTGTCCTTGCCATAGCCGACGCCGCCGTAATAGAGATCGTCGACGCTCGTTCCCGTATTCTCCCCGTACTGAAGCGATCGAAGGAACGCCTCGGCCTTCTCCAGCGGCTGGGTATAGCGCGCGTCGGCGCCGTGATCGGCCGCCAGTTTGAGACACGAGATCGCCAGTGATGACTCGTAGGCCGGGATACGGCCGCCGGCGGAATAGATACCCCCGTCGTCGGCCACACTCGCCAGAAGCGCGTCCAGACCGCGGACAACAATCGGGTCATCGACCGGGACATCGCAGCGCAAAAGCCCCATTAGGACAATGATGGTCGGGCCAATCCCCGTATCGGGGGAGAAGAGCCCGTCTTCCCCTTGGGCGTTGCGCAGATACTGGATACCCCACTGAATCGCTTCGATTCGGGCTTGCTCTAAACTCGCGTCACTCATCTCCCCGGCCGCCGCCGGCAGACAAAGGACAAGTGTCAATAACAGCGGAACCACAAAGATTCTCATAACGTACCTCCCGATTCCCCTGCGGCGATACTCGCCGCGGCGCGCCAGATTTCCAGATCAACCAAATTGCTTACTGTCCGAACCGAGCCGTCAGCCATCGCGGCGTTGACCGCCCCGGGATGGCCGCTGGAGGTTCCATAGTAGAGAAGCTCTTTGCCGCGGTACCAAACACCAATTCGCGGGGCGTTCGGCGCGGCGCCGGAACCGAAGCCAACGGTCATCACACGGGCCGAGACCCATGGAAAGCCCCGATTGCTGATGACATTCGCGGTCCCGTACGACTGGAAAAGGGGAGAGTTGGCGGTTCCCTCGATGAGGTCCATCGTGAACTCTTCCCAGTCGAATCCCTCTTCCTGGGAGTAGTCGGTCAGAAGCTCGCCGTTTAAGTTGCCGACGATCGCCAGACGGCAGGCGTTATCGAGCGTCGCCTCCGTTGGTGCCTCTTCAAGGGAAAGGAGCGATTCGCTCATCGCGACGGTGTTGCTTGTCCCGTCGGTGATCGAGGCCAGACGGCGGGTTTTATATCCAAAGAGTCCATCGTTTTTCATGTTATCGAGGCAGTATCCTTCCCCGACCCCGGAGCCGCAGCTCCAGACGTAGTTCGACCCGGCGTTCTGTACCGAGCCGACACCGGGATAGGTCGTCGAGCGGATTCTCGGCCGCGATTCACTCGGGCAGCCGAGAATCTCGCACCTAAAGACGAGCTGTTCGGCGATGAGGGTATTCACCGCGGTCTTTACACTGTAGACACGGTACTTGTAGTCGTCGGTATCGACCGTCCCCATAAAGTGCCCCTGTTCGATGTAGGGAAGAATCCGAGCGTGGATGGAGTACGCCAGGTTCGTACCGACCCCGGAACCGCCGGTGTTCGGGTCGGTATCCTTGGTTGCCCATGAGGTGAACAGCGGAAATGATCCGCGGGTATCGTGGTAGTTATGCAGCGCCAAGGTCCATTGCTTGAGGTTATTCACGCATTTCATCCTGCGAGCGGCCTCACGGGCGGCCTGAACCGCCGGGAGAAGCAGCCCGATGAGAATCCCGATGATCGCGATAACGACCAGCAGCTCCACGAGGGTAAACCCCCGTCGATATTTCCTTTTCCTTTTCATAGTGAAACCGAATATATCGCGTAATAATTGTTGTTTGCCCAAGAAAAAAGCGCCCGGCTAGAAATGGACGATTTCGCCGTCCGCTCGGCTGGCGGCCCCTTTAAGAATCTTCAGTTCGGTCTGTTCCGAGACGAAACGAACCGATCCGTCGATCACGCCAAAAACAGCGCCGCCGGGGTGATGACTCGAAAACGCGCCGGAGGAGTAAAAGGTCTTGTATTGCGGGAAAAGCGGGTCTTCCTCGTTTTTGAGGACGTTGATCGGCCACTCGACCCCCTTGGCGCTGACGTAGAGAACCGGGCCGTAGGGGGAAAACGAGTACCCACCCCGAATCCAGGCGAGGTAACCTTGATAGTGACGCTCGGCTATTTCGCCCAGGGCGATCGTGTTCGAGAGCCCATCGGTGATCTGATTGAACGAGACCGACTTATCCTCGAAGAAGAGCCCGTTATCGGGGCACGGTCCCCCGCTTTGTGTCTGACCGCCGAAAGAGAGGGAATTTTCCTGCGCCGTGCGAATGAGGTGATACTCAGACGAAACGTTCTTTTCCCCCACCGCGCCGGCGATCCCATAATAGTGGGTCGTGTAACAATCTTTCTCTTGGTGATACGTTTCGTACATCGAGGATTGGTCAATCGAACAGCTCGGGCAAAGGAAGGCCGGAACACGTATCTTCGCGTAGGTCTCGTTGCCGCTGTAGTCCTCTTCCCCCTCGTCCTCTTCGTATGGGTTTTTGAAGTCGATCAGGTCGTGGATATTGACCTGTTCCATGTAGGGGAGGAGTTTAGAGAGTATCCCCAAACCTTGGGCGTCCTTGAGGAGGGTTTCCGGCGGAAGACAGCCGTTCTGGTCGTGGAAGTTGTGCATCGACAGGACAATCTGCTTGACGTTGTTGACGCACTTGATCCGCCGGGAGGCCTCACGGGCGGCCTGCACCGCGGGAAGAAGAAGCCCAATGAGAATACCGATGATCGCGATGACGACCAGAAGCTCGACCAAAGTAAAACCGTGGGTAAAGCCAGAACTTTTTTTCATAGAGTGAATTCCTGTGCAAGCTAAAGCGGCGTACGGCCATCTTGCCGCGCCGACAGTAAATCTTTGGGAGGTCAAAGAACGAAAACGAACGGAGAAAAGAAGAGCTTCGTGCTCAAATCAAAAGAAGAACCGACCGGCGAAGCGCGCAGCGCCAGTCACTAAGATGACTTTCGCGGGCGATCACCCGGCGCGCGAAAGAAACAGTACCTCGATCGGCAAGAAGCGAGGCAAGAAAACGCGTCCACTTCTCGACGGCGGCGCGTGCCAGGGGGAGAACCGTCCCTGCCGTATCACAAAAGGCCAGGGCCAATGTGAGCACCATCGACAGAAGAACGGTACTCAGCGCGGTATCGGCCGCGCGCAAGCGGAGGGCCTCCAGACGCGCCGAAGCAAGCGGCGTCAGTTGTTCGGCGGGAAGGAAACAAAGAGAATCGATCGGGTTGGCGCGGGGGAGTTCTTCGGGGAGAAGGGCGAGATACCTCTGCCCGGACGGCGAGAGGTTGTCGGCGTGAGAATCGGCCGTGTCAAACTGCCGGAGGAAATCAACCGCCGCGGTCAGATCGCTTTCACCGGGGAGCTCTTCGGCCAGCGAGACAAACAGGGGGAGAGTCTCGGTCAGATCGGGAGCGAAACTCTCCTGTTCAGCCAGTTCCTCAAGGTGAGCCCGGGCCTCGGCCAGGTACGCGCCGCAGCGAAAACGATCAAAAAGCGGCCCGGCCGTGGTCTCGGCGAGGAACTGGTTTTGCAGCTCATCGAGCCGCGCGCGGGCCTGGGGGCTGTCGAAAACAAGACAAACGCCCAGCGAAGCGCCGGCGTGAAAGCGCCCCGAACCGGGGAGAACCATTCCCCAGACCGTAACAGCCAGCAGCATCGCCAGGGGCGATGAGAGCAGCACGGGGAGGATAAAACGGGCAAGCGGCCGGCGCTTCATAAAAAATAAATCTCCTGTCTCCAGGAGATTTATTTTAGGGGAAGGGGATGTTTTTGTCAACGGAATTCCCTCCCGGGAAACCCCTCGGAAAGGGGATCAGTTGCCTCTGCCGCGGGAACCGCGGCGGCCGGAACGGGCATTGTCACCACCAGAACGGGCATTGTCACCACCGGAACGGGCATTGTCACCGCCAGGTCCTTCGGGACGGGGCATCATCGCCATTCTCTCTTCGCCGTCGATGAAACCATCATTGTTTTTGTCGGCTTTGGTGAACGTCTCGCGCACGTCATCCGGGGTATCCTCGGGGAGTTTGGAGAGGTCGACGACCATCGCCTGGAACATATAGCGCATCGGGCCGCCCATCATACCTCCGGGGCCGCCGGGGCCGCGTTGTCCGCCGGGGCCGCCAGGACCGCGCTGTCCATCGGGACGGGGACCGCCGGGGCCGCCCATCATGCCGCCGGGGCCAAAGGGACCGCGCATGAAGAAGCGCCCGAAATCACTGGCGCGCAGTTCCTCGGCGGTGAGAACGCCGTCGGCGTCTTTATCGGCGGCCTTGAGGCCTTCGCTCAGCTTAGCCATCAGGCCTTCAAGGTTGAGCGAGCCGTCTTCGCCGCGCACCTCGGCCAGAGGATCGGTGAATTCAGGGCGCGGCCCGCCCCCGCCGCGGCCTTCACGGCCGCGGGAACCGCGGCGGCCGGAGGACTGTTGATCTTGCGCCACGGCGACCAGGGCGGCGGCGCCAAGCAAAACACCGGCAAAACCGGCAATGAGAAGGGCTTTTTTCATAGTGCCTCCTTAAAGGAAACAGGGTTGGAGAAATTTGGTCATTTTCTTGTTCGTGTCAGTCGGTCTGTTAAAGTAAAAACCCTTTTTCTCGTACGGTTCCGCGAAAATCTCACGAAAGCACGAAGTTTTTTCATCAAACCTCCATCGCGAAGAGCCGCCGGGCGTTTTGGGCGGTGACCGTGACGATATGCTCGACGGTTGTATCGCGCAATTCGGCCAATCGACGCGCGACATAGAGGGTCATCAGCGGCTCGTTGCGCCGCAGTTTCCCCCGCAGCGGATGAGGGACGAGGAAGGGAGAATCGGTTTCGATCAAGAGCCGCTCGTCGGGGACCCGTTTCGCGGCCTCCCACAGGGGGGCGAACTTTTTTTGAGTATAAGTAACGCTCCCGGTGAACCCAAGGTGAAACCCCATGGCCAGGAGTTCCTCCGCTTCTTTCGGGCCCTCGCTGAACGAGTGGATCGTCCCGGTGAAGGGGTGTCCGGCTTTTTGACGCAGGACCGTCAGCAGGTCATCGATCGCCTCGCGGCAGTGGATGATCAGCGGCTTGTGAACTCGACCGGCCAGCTCGATATGACGCGAGAACCAGTGGATTTGCGTCTCGATGGGGGAAGCGTCCCAATGACGATCGAGACCGGTTTCGCCGATCGCCGCGGTCTGGTTCAATTCGGCCAGAAGTTCGATCTGGCGGAAATCCTCCTCGGTCGTGTCGGCGGTGTAGTTCGGATGGATCGCGGCCGCGGCCCTTATCCAGGGATAGCGCCGCGCCAGGGAAACCGCCAGACGGCTGCGTTCGACGCTCACCCCCGGGTCGATCGCGGCGGCCACGCGCGCGTCGGGGACCGGAGCGTGGTGTTTTTCAAGAAAATCGAGGACATCCTGGGGAAAATGCCCGACGCGGCAGCGTTCGATGAGGGAATCGCGATCGGTATCGAAATCTTCCAGATCGAAATGAGCGTGGGTATCGAACAGTTTCAAAGTCATAAAACAGCGCTGTTTACGCGAGAAAACCTTGTTTGTCCGGCGGCCGAACTTAGCCGTCACACAAAGGTTAAGGATACCCCTAACCCCTCGGATTGGGAAGCCGCGATTTCCGGAATCCCGCCGAGATTCAGCCGGAAAGACGCCTCCGGTATCCAGCGATAACGCGGGTTATACAAAGGAAGTTTGTCTATTTTCCGTTTTTTAACAAATTTATTGAGTTTTTCTATTTGACAATACTTAAAAATGATTGTAGAATGTTAGGATAGGAAAACCAGGAGTTCTTAGTAAACAGATTGCTCTAAACCATAGGTTATAATTGAGTGTATCCGTAGCGAGAAATCTCTGGTGTTAAGGAATCGCCCCTTCGCGCACTCCCACCTCCCCTTCCCTCAACGTGAGAATCGAGGGATTTCCCAAAAAACTGTGTCTGAAAAGGGGCCATTAGTGAACAAGAGGTTACATTGCTGAAAGGAAGTGGTGTATGTTAGTTCTTTCAAGAAAGAAGAATGAGAGCATCGTCATTAACAACAACGTGACGATCGTGGTCGTGGATGTCCACGGCGACAAGGTTCGATTGGGAATCGAGGCCCCCAAAGACGTTCCGGTCCATCGCCGCGAGGTCTACGACGCGATCATGCGCAACGGCGCGACTCAGGAAAAGCCCGGCCGGGCTGAGTTCAATCAGATCGCGGCCGAAGTGAGCAAGACTCTGCGTCCCTCCGAGGCGCCGAACAACAATATCTGCTATCGCAAGTGACCCCCCTTGCAAAGATGTCGCCCGGGTTTATACTCCTGTGACATTCTTTACTCCCCGGAGATGACAAGATTGGTTCATTTCCGAGTGTTGATCTTTGTGTGAAGTAAAGATGCCTTTAGTCCCGGCCCCATCGTTTAATGGTTAGGACACGGCCCTTTCAAGGCCGCGATGCGGGTTCGATTCCCGCTGGGGTCATAAGAGATACCGCCCTCAAAGCCGCGTGCTGAGCGTCTTTGGGGGCTTTTTTTCCTCGGCTTTTGCCGGCGGCCGCTTTTTGTGTTATGTTAATGGTGAGGAGGCGGGTTTTTGGGTGTCATTTCCCTTTCTCCTTCCCGCTTTCTTGTTTCGCCTCGCCGCCGGGAGTCATCCCGGCGGTTTTTTTTGCCGCGCATCCCCCCCGGCCGAGGTTTTTCCCGGCATTCCTCTGGCCCGGGAGGCGATGAAACCGTCGATAGAATACCTGTTCCCCTTCTGTCTTGCCGGCTCGCTCACTTGGGCGGCGTGTACGAATAAACGGCCCCCGCGAGGAGTTTTCGCCTTTTCGACGCCTATAGACACGCCCCCCCCGCTGCCCGTACAATGAATGGCACGCGCAGGTCTGCCCCGTGTGATGAGACCGCGCGAAAACCGTTTTCACGATCAATCCTAACAGAAGGGAAAGTTATGAAGGGCGCCCTGCGATTCGCTGGTCTGCTGCTGGCGGCCGCGGCGATCTGTTTTGCCGAAGAAGACAGCGCCGACATAAAATCCGACGAAGCGCGGATCGTCTATACCCCGACGATCACGAACGAGGCGCTGATCAATCCCGGTATGGGCTGGGTCTTCTATCAGTACGCGGGCCGTCTGTGGGCCTACGGCTCGATGCAAAAGCCGGGCGATACGCTCGACTGGTTCCCCGGCTGCTCAACTATCTATTTCCGTTTGACGTGGTCCGACCTGGAGCCGGAGGAAGGTGTTTTCCGCTGGGACCTCATCGATACCTACGCGCGCCCTTGGATCCTTAAGGGAAAAAAGATCGCCTTTCGCGTGATGGTGAGCAACCCGACCCCCGCCTATACGACCCCCAAATGGGTTCGTGACGCCGGCGCGCAGGGAATCGACTACACGTGGGATAAAAACAGTCTCGGGAGTACCGAATCGCTGCTTTGGGAACCGAAGTTCGACGATCCGGTCTTTTTGGAGAAGCTCGAGCATTTTCTGGCCGCCTTTGCCCGCCGCTACAACGGCAATCCGGCGGTCGCTTTTATCGATATCGGTTCGTTCGGCATCTACGGCGAGGGCCATACCGACCGCTCGCAGAAACTCTCGCCGGAGGAAACCATTCGAATCGGCAAACTGCACATCGATTTATATAAAAAATATTTCCCCGACACGCAGTTGGTTATCGGCGACGATATGGCCGGGGACCAGCGGCGAAATGAACACGCCGAAATCACCGACTACGCGTTTTCCCAAGGGGTAACGCTGCGCGACGACAGTATCCTCTGCGCCCCCGGCCAGAACGCCTGGTTCAGTCAGAAACTGGCCCAGCAGTTTTGGCCGGTCATGCCGGTCATTATCGAGCACGGCCACTATATCCGCCGCGTCTATAAGAATAACTGGACGCCCGAACGACTCCTCGACGCGATGGAAGATTACCACGCGAGCTACTTCTCTATTCACGACTGGCCGCGGCAGTTTCTCCAGCGTGAGCGCGAAATCGTCGACAAGATGAACCTGCGGCTCGGGTATCGGATCGAGCTGCGCGCAGCATCCTTCCCCTCCCGTGCCAAGATCGACGAACCGATTCTCATCGAAACCGACTGGGCCAATGTCGGGGTCGCTCCCTGCTACGGCGGCGCCTTTCCCACGTTCACGCTCAAAGACGACGAAGGACATATTGTCTGGTCGGTGACCGACGAGTCGTTCAACGTTCGCGACCTGCCGGTCGCCGCCCCGGGGCAGGCCGAAACGATCCGCCACGAAAGCCGGGTCCGGTTCGGCCTGAGGATGCTCGTTCCGACGATCAACGAGGGAGTGATCTTCCCGATGAAGGAGCTCGGACAGTCCCCGATTGAAGACGACTGGAGCCCGACGATGAAGCCGGGAACCTATTCGCTCTGGATTTCACTCGGCAAGCCGGACGGAACACCAGAAATCGCGATGCCGATCGAAGGCGCAGGCCCCGACCGCTGCTATAAACTGGGCGATATTGTTATCGATCCTGCTGCCGGCCAATGAGAATAGTGAAGTATGAGAATCCACGTGTTCAAAAAGATAACAGCCCTTCTTCCCGCCCTTCTCGCCGGCGCGGCGCTTCTGTCCGCCGG
>CADBTE010000136.1 GCA_902797455.1 uncultured Planctomycetota bacterium
AGGTCCGATTCAAGGTTTGCAGCCCCTGTTCGGGATAGGCGCTTGCCAGATCAAGGGTTAAGGTGTCGGCCTGCGGGGTGAGCGACTTATCGAGTACCTCAGCCCGGGCTTCTTTCCCGCTGATCTGGAGGGTACCGTTGACCCGCGGCACCGAATGGCCGTAGGAATTTAAAAGCTCCCCTTCATAGCGGCGTGGGCTAAAGGTACGCTTCGTGTAAACTTCCCCGCCGGGGTCCACCACCATATAGTTTTCCCCGAAAAGAATTCCATAGACGCCAATATCGTTGTGGTTGTGGAACTCATTGTTGTTCCCTCCTTTGAAGAATGCGCACAGCTGGCACGGATCGCACGTTCCGGAAGCGTCTTGAGGGGCGCGGCAGATAAGCACCCCCGCGTCGGCGAAATCGGCACGAAGCGGATCATCCGTGTCCCCGGCCGCGGCGTCGACCACCGAGCCAAGCTCCTCGGGCTGGAAATAATAGGTGACCAACGGTTTTACCGAGAAGGGGATCGGGCGGGCGAGAAAATCCTCTTCGTACTGACTTAGGCCCAAACCGAGCCGAACACTCATCATGCCGATCAGCCGGCGGTCAGGCCGGGCGGTGAGGGCACAATCGGCAATGGAGGGAAAGAATCCCGGTTTGAGCATCGACCGTACCCCAAACAACGCCGTGTTGCGGACTCGGTCGGCGCCATAGAGGTTGACCTCGCCGCCGGTGACGCGATAGGCGATCTCAGCCAAGTAAGCAAATTCCCCAAATCCGTAGTTCCAGTATCCGATTCCCTCGGAACAGTAACCGTCGGGGGTGAATCCGGCCATAAAGCGCTGCGTGGTAAAGTGCTCGGCACACGCCAAGAACCATGCTTTTTGACGCAAGTCGCCGCAAAGGGCCAAAGCGGCCATAGCGGTCCCGCAGTGACACACGGCGTTCCAATTGTTGTCGGTTGTCACCCACCACATTCCCTGAAATGCCCCTTCTCGAACCGCCTTTTCATACGGATCGAGAACCCGGCGCTGAATCTCGCCGGCCCAAAGCGCGCTGGTCTCTTCACTGAGAACCGGCAGCAGCGCCTGGCGAAGAACCGCGAAACTTCCCCCCATCTCCGTGGCGGCAAGGTCGGCGCTGACATGGGTACCATCGAAAACCTTCCCCTGAGGATCGTGCGCGGGGAGAACCCAGCTCGGGTAAGCGCACATATCGCGCAGCGCTTCCTCCAGCGCCGGGAGAAATCTCCCCTTCGCCTCCAGCAGTTCGGCAAACGCCAAGGTATATATCCGCTGGCGCCGAATGGTTAAAAGCCGCTGGGCGTTGGACCGGTTCCCATTGACGAAAAACTCTTTGTAGACATCTTCCGGGCAATCGGTGATCGGTTCCTCCAAGCACTTCTGAGCCTCTTCAATCTCTCGCTGTGCCTGTTTGGCCGCACGCAGCGTTTCCCAGCTGCCGCGCTCGGTAATCGGGGGAATCAAGGGGGCATCACAGCGCTCCAGCGCCGCGGCAATCTCCCCGGCGCGCTGATCGATGGCCGCCAGGTTACATAACGGTTCCCCCGCCCAAAGAGCGGTCCATACGACCGTCGCCGCCAACAAAGACAACAGCAGACAAAGACGTTTCATCATGTACGTTCCTCCTTATGCATGGTTAGGTTATCGCAGCTTAGGTGATGTTTACCTTTCAGTTTTTTCCGCCGGAACCGGACGGAAGACAAACTCGATCTCCCCGCCGGCTGCTTGTGCGGTGAAGGCGATCCGCTGCGGCTTATTGGGAGCGGACGGGTCGTCCTTGGCGACCGTCGCCCGGCTCATTTCCAAGGGGAGCGGCTGACCGCCGGCGCTCCCCCTCACCGTCACTTCCACGGTATCGTCCCCCTTGCTGAGCGTCCCGGTACAGACGCTCTTATCCTCCGAAACGGCCAGTGTCGTCCACCGCGCGAAGGTCACCAGGGGAGACTCGAAGGTCCCCGCTTTTTCCGGCGCAAAAACGAATCTGTCGGTCACCGTCACCTCGTTTGGCGAGCCGATATCCGCGCGGGTAAACAGATAGGTCCGATTCAATGTCTGCAGCCCCTGTTCAGGGTAGGCGCTCGCCAGATCGAGCGTTAGTGTATCGGCCCGCGGAGTAAGCGACTTATCGACCACCTTGGCCCGGGCATTCGATCCGGTGATCTGAAGGGTTCCGTTGACCCGCGGCACCGAGTGACCGTAGGAATTGAGGAGTTCCCCGTCGTAGCGGTGCTCGCTGAAGGTTCTCCCGGAGTAGATTTCCCCGCCCGGATCCGCCACCAGGTAGTTTTCTCCTGAAAGGATCCCATAGACGCCGAGATCGTTGTGGTTATGAAACTCATTGTTGTTCCCCCCCTTGAAGAAGGCGCACAGCTGGCAAGGATCGCAAGTTCCGGAAGCGTCCTGGGGAGCTCGGCAAATGAGTACCCCCGCGTCGGCAAAATCACCGCGCAGCGGATCATTCGCATCCTCGGCTATCGTGTCAACCACCGGGCAAAGATCCCCGCTTTGAAAGTAATAAGCGATCAGCGGCGCCTCGATCCCGAAA
>CADBTE010000137.1 GCA_902797455.1 uncultured Planctomycetota bacterium
AGGAAGAATGTTCATCGAACCGAAGAGACATCTGTCACGGCTGATTCCGGCGCTTGGACTGTTTTCTTTAGCGGCTGTTCTGTTCTTGGCGGCCGGCAAACTGGCGGCCGAAGACTCCTGCGTTTGGGCATTGGGGAGCCAGCGGGAGCTGTTCTGTGACGATGAGTTTGTCGCCTCGATGACGAACTGCGAGATCCAGGTTCATTCCCCCACGCGGGAGAATGTCGCGATCCTCTGCGACCAGCCGTGGGAGGGAAACGGCTGCGGCTATTGGACGGTTCTGTACGACGAGCAGCTTGGGCTGTACCGCGCCTACTGCCACGCCTGGGCGCAGGGGGTCGGTTTCGCCCATCGTCTGGTCTATACCGTCTACGAAAGCAAGGACGGCATCGAGTGGACCCGTCCCAATGTGGGCCAGTTCGAGTGGGAGGGGAGCAAAGAGAATAACATCATTCTGAACTACGCCGCCGACGGGTCGGAGTGCCACGATCTGTCCCCCTTCATCGACCGCAATCCCAACGCCTCGCCCGACGCCCGGTATAAGGCGACCGGCGCGGCCTTCGGTGAAAAAGCGGGCGTCTTCGCCTATAAGTCCCCCGACGGCATCCATTGGACGCCGATCAGCGACCAGCCGGTCTATACCGAGGGGGCTTTCGATTCGCAGAACCTCTCGTTCTGGTCCGAGGCCGAGGGGAAGTACGTCCTCTACTACCGGATCTTCCGCGGCGACGGTACCCGGTCGATCAGCCGGGCCGTTTCCGACGACTACATCCACTGGACCAACGAGGGGGAATTGCTCTTCCCCGAGGGGGAGGGGCCGAAGCCGGGGGCGCAATATTATGTCAATCAAATTCTCCCCTACTACCGCGCCAAGCATCTGTACATCGGCTTTCCCGCGCGCTACGTCGACAACGGTCTGGTGAAGGCGACCGAGAACCTTCCCCGATGGGACCTGCGCCAGGGGCGCATCGCCCTGTTCCAGCGCTTCGGCACGGCGGTGACCGACTCGGTCTATATCACCAGCCGCGACGGGATCCATTTCCGCCGGTCGAACGATGTCTTTCTGCGGCCGGGACTGCGCACGCAGCACAACTGGGCGTACGGCGATAACTACATCGCCTGGAACGTCGTGGAGACCGCCTCCCCCCGCGACGATATGCCGCGCGAGCTGTCGCTCTACGCGGTGGAGTCGTACGCTACCGAAAACTGGTCCCGCCTGAGGCGCTACTCTCTGCGAATCGACGGGTTCGGTTCGGTCCACGCCAAGTGTGTCCCGGGGGAAATGACGACCCGTCGGTTTACCTTTACGGGGAAAGAACTTTCAGTGAACCTCGCCACCTCGGCGGCCGGTCAGGTTCGAGTCGAGGTTCTGGACGAAAACGGCGAGCCGATCCCCGGCTTTACCGCGGGGGAGTGTGACTTCTTCTTTGGCGACACCCTCGATTGGCGGGTGAGCTGGAACGGCAGCGGCGACGTATCGGCCCTGGCCGGGAAAACGATCGCGCTTCGCTTTACCCTGAGCGAGGCCGATATTTACTCCCTGAAGTTCGAGGAATAATCCGCTTTTTTGTCCGTCGCGGACGAAAGAGGCGGCAAGATATTTCGCGATAAGATCAAATCGTTGGAAACGGAGAAAAACGAATGCTGATGTCCTTTTCACGTTCCCTGAAATGGGGATTCTTCCTGTTCTTGGCTTTCGCCGGAACCTTGTGCGCGCGCGAGCGGCTTTCGCTCGACGGAACCTGGTCGTTCGCCACCGATCCGGAGGCGCGCGGGGAGGCCGACGGCTGGTTCGTCCCCGGGGCCAAGCTCGCCGAGATGCCCCTGGAGGGGTACGCCCCCGAGGCCGACGGAACGATCCAGGTTCCCGGTATTTGGGATAATCAGGGCTACGGGACACAAACCGATAAGCTCGAGCATAACTTTATCGGTCTGGGCTGGTATAAGAGGACGTTCCGCGTTCCGGCCGAGTGGTCGGGGAAGCGGGTCTTCCTGACCCTCGGCGGGATCTCCCGTCTGGCCAAGGTCTGGATCAACGGCGATCTGACCGGCCCGGATTTCCTGGGACAGGTCGCGTCGTTCACCCGTGACGTGACGCCGTTTGTCCGCTTTGGCGAGGAGAACGACATCACCATCTGCGTCGACAGCTTCCAGCACTGGGAGAAAGACGCCGTTCTCGGTTCCTCCTCGATCAACGACTACATGGAGATTGCGTGGGGAGGGCTTTGGGGGCACGTGACGCTGGAAGCTGTCGGTGCCGAGCATCTGGACTCGCTCTACGTGACGACCACCGTCGCCGATCAGACGGTCCTTCATGCCAAGGCCGATATTCTCAACCAAAGCGCCGCCGACACGGTTCACCTGGAACTGTTCGACGCCGATGGCGCGCTTGCCGCTTCGAGCCGGGCCTCGGTCGGCGCCGGCGCGGGCGATGTCGCGTTCGATCTCCCGGTTCCCGGCGCGAAGCTCTGGACCCCCGATACCCCAAACCTCTACACCGCCAAGATGACCCTTCTTAAGGGAGATGTCCCGCTGGATGAGATACAATGCCGCTGCGGTCTGCGCCAGTTCACCATCGAGGGGGATCGTCTCTTCCTCAATGGGAGGCCGATCTTCCTGCGCGGGTACGGCGACGATCATATCTATCCGTATGAGTTCTCGATGCCGACGAATATCGAGATGTATCGCGCTCGGCTTCGGATCATCAAGTCGTTCGGATTCAACCACGTTCGTCACCACAGCACGATTCTGCCGCACGAGTATTACGATGCCTGCGACGAGATTGGTGTTATTCCGACCGCGGAATTCGCGATCTGCTACCCGCAGCAGCTTCCTGGCAACTCACGCTGGAAGGCGAATGTTCCGGAAGGGACCGACACGGAACCGGCGATGGAGACCTACCGTGAGCGGTTCACCCAGGCGGTCAAAGAGTATCGGAACCATCCCTGCATTCTCGTCTGGGTCGGCGGAAACGAACTGTGGATGGGGAACGAGGATTATCCGGGGCAAGAGCTCTACACCAAGTTCTTTAAAGAGACGGTCGAGAAGTACGACCCGGCGCGCTTCTACTCCGATACCGACGGTGATTGGCTCAACTACTTTAAGCAGGGGAGAGATCGTGACTCGCTCGATATCGCGTTCGCCCTGTTCGACGAGTGGGTTTCGCCGATCGCGACCGATAAGTTCGCCTGGTCGACCTTCAAAAAGCCGACCCTTTCGCATGAGGCGGGGAACTACATCACCTTCTCGCGCCCCAATCAGATCGAGCTGTTCGCCGACGGCCGCTTTGACGGCAACCCGTCGCTGGCCGGACGTGATCCGAAAGCGCCTATCAAGAGCGATTTTATCCCCTTCTGGATGACCGACGGCGCCCGGAAACTGAAGGAATTAGGGCTGGACGACCAGGCCGAGGCGTGGGCCCGCGCCTCGGAGGAGATGTATTACATCCATCACAAGTACAACGTTGAGGGAATGCGCCTCAATCCGGGAATCATCGGCTATCACTGGTGGCTGATCCAAGACTTCTGGACGACGAGCAACGGTCTGATGGATCTGTTCTTCCGTCCCAAGTCGATCACGCCGCAGCGGGTTCGTCTGTTTAACGCCCCGCTGGTTCTGCTTCAGAAAGACCTTAAGCGGACCTACCGCGGTGCCGATCCGTGCCAGGCGCGATTCTTCGTGTCGAACTTTACCGACGCTCCGATCTGCGGCGTGCTTCACTGCGATCTGGAACTGGCCTCCGGGACGACGCGGCAAAGCTGCGGCGTAAACAACATCCTCCCGGGAACCGTCG
>CADBTE010000138.1 GCA_902797455.1 uncultured Planctomycetota bacterium
CCCAACTGGAGGTAAATCCCTGTGAGGCGTTCCTCGGACCCCTGGCCTATCGACGCGAACTTTTCCAGACTGGCCATCACCTCTTCGGCGCGCTGGAAATCACCTGTTTGAACGTAGGCGCGCAGGGCCAGTGTCAGCGCGGTGATCTGGAATGTCTGTCCCGTCGATGAAGCTGCCCGGGCCGCCTGAACGCCCGGCTCGGAACTTCCTCCTTCGGACGTTTCCGCGGTACCTTCTTCGGTCGGGTGTTGGTCATCTGCTTCGGTGTCGTCTTCGGCGATCTCTTCGTTTTCCGCCGGGGGAACGCTCTGCGCGCTGCCGCCAAACAGGCGCGCCGCGGCTCGTTCGGCCAGGGTCAACGGGCCGATTTTGGGATGCGACAGCCAACGAATCGCCTCTTCGGCGTTTTTCTCGCTCATCGCGATCTGCGCCAGCGACAAAGCGGCGTAGACACTGACGGTGTCACTTTCGTTTCCGCCGCTGGTTAGTTCCAGCCGGCGGCTCAGACCGTCGGCCAGGGCCTCCCGCGCCTGAGCGCGAAGATGGTTTTGGCTGGCTTGATCGGCAGTTCCCTCTTCCTGGCGCAGCGCGTAATCGTTCCAGAGCGCCTGACCAAGCTGAAGTTTGGCCGCTGCCCATGACGCGGTTCCCTCCGGAATTTGGTTCAGACGCTCAAGGGCCTTCTCCATCTGGCCGGCGGCGATGGCGGACTCGATCTGAATCGCGACGGCGTCCTGAACCGCGGGGACGATGTCTTCGGTGAACCCCTCTCCCCAGCGCTTGATAATGTAATCGGTGCGCTGGAGGATATCCTCGTTCAGCCGGGCGATCTTTTCCTGATCTCCCTGTTTGCGGGCACGGCGCAGTTCGCCGCGCATCGCGCGGATACTCAGCTCGGCGGCTTTGGTCGCACCGGAGAAGCTTTGACGATGGCGACAGAGGAAATCGAAAATGATCAGCGCGTCGTCCGTTTGGTCGGTGAGGAGCTTGAAGGTTCCCCACTGGAGGCGGAGATTATCGACCTCGATCGATTCGGCCTTGGCCGACATCGACAAGGCCAGGCGAACGGCCTGTTCCACCTCGGCGCGGATTTTTTTCGCCTGCTCGTCCTGCGACGCGGCGGCACCATCAGAGTTGAGCTGGACAAAGAGGGACCATGATCGATTGACTCGCAGAAGAGCCTCGGAAAAATCGTGGGGGACCGTCTGGGGGGCCTCCTCGAGCAGCTTGGCCAGCGCCGGGGTTTGTATCAGCTTTTCGGCCTCGATACTGAGTGGGCTTTTTTGCTGACGAACGAAGTCCAGCGCCTCGAAAGCGACTTTGTCGAGATGCGCCATGAGCTTGATGGCGCTGTCTGACTTCTCGGAAAAGACGGCCTTTCCGACGGTATTGAATGTTTCCCGATCGTTCTGGCGAAGATCCAAAAGTGCCAGGGCGGCTTGGGCGGTGGCCAGATGAATGGAGAGCCCTTCGGCCGAGGTGTAGAAATTCTCGGGGAGGCCGCCGGTGACCTTCCAACCGTTATAGCCTCGGATCATTTCCATGAGCCGTTCCGGTTTTTTGTCTCCCCGTGTGATCTCCCCGAACAGTGCGAGCGATTCGGTCTTTAGGACATACAGCGCCGGCTGCATCGGCAGCTGGGAGATTTCGTCCAAAATGGCGAGGGCCTCCTCAGTGTGGCCGAGCCGGTTCTCAATCCGCGCCTCTTCGTAGAAGGCGCGATACCCTCCGGGGTACGCCTGGTATTTTTCGTAAATCCGATGGAAGGCGGCCTTCGCGTTGACGAGCAGCTCAGCCTGCTCGGGAGCGTCGGGTGGGTAGGTATCGGCCTTTTGTATTAGCAGGCGGCTTTTGTTGAGGAGCAGGTCGAGGTAACGCCCATAGAACAAATTCGCCTCGGGGCTGTGAGCTTTGGCGTCGTCGGACTGAAGATCGATGATCTGGTCTCTGGCGAGGTTTTCAGCCTGATCAAAGGCGCTTGCGGCCTGATCGAAGATATCCCGGGCCGACTGTTGAATCCGGGTCTTTTCGACATCGGAGGTTTGGTCGCTGATTCCGGCAAGGAGCTTCTCTCCCTCGCGAACAGTGACCGAAGCCAGCTGGGCGTTCGCCTCGAACGCGTCGGGATGATCGGGGTTCTTTTCTAAGAAGCTCAAGAGCAGTTCGCGGCTGCGTTTTAAAAAGAGGTCCCTTTCGGCAGGAGAGGCCGTCTTGACGCGCGCCAGATAAGCCCGCCCGGCGAGATAATCGAGCTCATCGGCAATTTCTTTCGGGCAGTTGGGCTGATTTCGGAGCGAATCGACGTAATCGATGGCGGTATCGCAGTAGCCGCGTTCCATCAATTGGTCATAGAACCGTTTGCTAATATCGCCGGTTTCGGCCGCACAGCGAAGGCAAAATACAGTGACCAGCAGCAGGACAGTGAGGAGTGTTTCTCCCGAAATTCTCAGGGAACGATGTCTGTCTTTCATGGTCTTTGGGGTATAATCCAGGTCGTTGGGGGGATCATCAAAGGGAGGTTGGGGAGAAAGCTTACCGCCACAGCGGCCAAGTAAAGCCCCAAACATACGGCTCTATTTTACCGCATACTACCATGGGTTTCAATCAGTTGAAATATGGATCGCCCCTTTTTCCGGCCTTTTTTTTCGCGGCTGTCCTGACCTTTTCCTTTCCTATTGCCAGAGGGCCCGCGCGGGAGAACGCTCCGGCTGCCCGCAAAGCGGACGGTTTGCCGCTGGTATTTCACGCCGAACGCGGTGCCGTAATGGAACTATGGGATTCTCTTTCCGCCGGCCGCGATGCCGATTCGACGGCCGAGTGGGTTGATTTCACCCTTCTTCGCCGTTGGGGGAAAGACCGCGGCCGCCCGGTCCGTGTCTGCGGTCGTCTTTTGAGGGTGACCTATGTCGAGGATTCCGAACTGCCGCTGGGGGGGTATTACGATATTTGGTTCTTGTTCGATGACCAGCCGCGCATCCCCGGGCGTCTGCTGGCGATGACGATCCCCGATTCCCTGACACCGGACCAGCCCGATCCTCCCC
>CADBTE010000139.1 GCA_902797455.1 uncultured Planctomycetota bacterium
AGTGCCTCGGCCCACTTTCTCAGAACCGGACCGATCGCCTCCTCTTCATTGTAGACAGGCATCACCACCGCTAGTCGCTCACTCATCGGATTCGCTGCTCCTGGATTGTCTGTGAAATCATTCACCACGTCAAAAAAATTACTTGGCCGAACCTTTCCCGGCTCGCGGGAGAATCTCCCGCTCGAACAGATCCAGCGCGCTTTCGATCGCCTTGTCCATATCCCAATAGCGATAACTTCCGAGCCGGCCACAGAACAAAAGCGAGGTGTTTTGTTTCGCCAACTTCTGGTAACCGGCTAAGAGTTCTTGGTTACGCGTGTTGTTGACCGGGTAATACGCCTCGCGGCCGGGAACATACTGAGCGGGATATTCACGGCAGATGACCGTCTTTTCCAGCTCAAACGGCTCCCGTCGTTCAGGGTGATAATGCTTGAACTCGTGGATCCGCGTGAAGGGAACATCAACATCGCCATAGTTCATCACCGTCGTTCCTTGGAAATCGCACGTCGGCAGCGTTTCCCATTCGAAGGAAAGACTCCGCCAATCGAGCGCCCCAAGGCGGTGGTCAAAATACTCGTCGATCATCCCCGTGTAGACCACCAGACAGGAGGCCGGTACCTGATCGCGAATCGAGCGAAAATCGGTACCGGTACGAACCTCAATCTTCGGATGGGAGAGGAGACGATCGAACAGGGTGAAATAACCATCCTTCGGAACCCCTTGGTGAGGATCGTTGAAATAATCGGTGTTGAAGTTGGTTCTCACCGGAAGACGCGTGATGATATCGGCAGGCAGGTCTTGAGGAGAACGTCCCCACTGCTTTTGCGTGTAGCCCGCGATGAAGGTCTCGTACAGCGGCCGCCCGATCAGTGAGATCGCTTTTTCCTCAAGATTGCGTGGATGGGTGAAGGCGTCACGCTCTTGGGCCATCAACTCCCGCGCCTGGTCGGGGGAGAAATTCCTCCCGAAGAAGTCGATCAGAGTCTTTAGATTGATCGGCATAAAAAAGGTCTTCCCTCCGCAGCGGATCAAGACCTTGTGACGGTAGCTGGTAAACGCGCTGAAACGGCTGATATACTCCCAAACCTTCTCGATAGAGGTATGGAAGATATGCGATCCGTACATGTGCGTCTCGATCCCCGTCTCGGGATCGATCGAGGAATGGCAGTTTCCTCCGGTATGAGGGCGTTTATCGATCAGCAAAACACGCTCGCCCAAAACCGCGGCGATTCGCTCGGCGATTACCGAACCGGTGATCCCCGCACCAACGACGAGGTAGCGTAGGTTCTCAAACATTTTGTTTTCCGATCTTTCCGAAGGTAATGAGCTTATTAAGCGTGAACTGCACCACCGTGACGACAAAAATCGTCACGAACTTCGCCACAGCGGGCTGAAGTCCTACCCACTCGACCAAGACATGAAGGCATCCGGCACTGATCAGCCAGCCGAACATCCCAACCGAGTAAAACGAGAGGAAACGCTTCAGCAGGTGATCACTCTTTTTGAAATTGAACCGGGCGTTGAGCCAAAAATTGTTGAGGATACCCGCCGAGACGCTCAGAAGGTTGGCCCACTGATAGTGTTCCCCCATTCCGCAATAACGGGTCAAAAAGAGGAAAATTAAATAATCGAGCAGCGCCCCGGAACAGCCGATGAAGCAATACAAGACGAACTGTCGGTACTTTTTCAGACAGTACAGGGTAAGCTCGACAAAGGACAATTTCATCTTTTTAGACAACGGTTCCGCCAGAGAGCCCCTATTTTACTAAAACACCCACCGTATTATATCTTTTCACGGCGAAAAAACAAGATGACCTTCTCCTGGGGTAACAGGGGAAGAATTTCCCCCTAGCGGCGATAATTCTGAACAAATCGGACCAGCTCTATGGCGTTTTCGACCGGGGTCTGCTTCAAAACCCCATGACCCAGGTTAAAGACATACCCCGGACGTCCGGCGGCGGTGTCGAGAATCTTTTTGGCCTCGGCCCGGATGGTCGGGATATCGGACAGAAGAACGGCGGGATC
>CADBTE010000140.1 GCA_902797455.1 uncultured Planctomycetota bacterium
AAACAAATGGCGCTGCTTGGACACATCTGGGTATTCTTCCGGTATCCCGAGAGGAACCGTCCCCTTCAGGCCGTCCATCTGCCAGAAATTCCAGGTGATCACGTTCACTACCTTCGAGAGTACCGAGAGAAACGCCTTATCCGAGGGGCGGTAATCCCATCGGGCCTCGTAGTATTCCATAAAGGTCATCAGCAGGTTGATCCGGGCAATCAGCAGACTGTCCCCCTGCCACTCGTACCCATAGACCGACTCGAACGCCCGAAGCGCCCAGCGGAGCCACTGCCCCTCATCTGGGGTGTTTTCGTTCACTACCCGCAGCTTACGGTCGAGTATCCCAACGCGGTCCTTGATATCGATGTCCCGCCCCGTGGCGGCATCATAGCGCGAGACGATATAAGGCGCCTCGCCGCAGGTGATCTCTATCCGGCGGGAGTCCACGTAATCCTTCCAGGTTTTTCCCTTGGGAAAATCTATGACCCTCGTTGTGGTTTCCCACATTTCCCCCGTCAGACGGTTGAAAACGTCCGGCCTGCCGAACCACTCGTCGTCGCAGTGGTTGTTCATCTTGCAGCAGAGCCAAGCGGGGGTGAAGACTTCCGCCTTTTGCCGGGTACGAAGCGCCTGTTCCTCCTGAGATTTGAGGATGCGAGGCCTTAAATCCATATTCGGGAGCAGCTCCTCCGTGATTTCCTTATCGGCACGATAGGGCTCGCCCCGGTCTTCGTAACTGTCGGTCGCGAAGACGATGTTCTTTTTCGTCGTCTTGTCCCGCAGTAAAGCGGGGAGGCACCTCTTTATCAGGCCGTCTTTTAGATCGATAAAATCAGTCATCCTTCAGAATTCGCCTCTCTCCCGTACGGCTGGCGGGTGACGTGTCCCACAAAAACGGACGGCAAAACACACACCGAGGGCCAAGCCGCATCCAAGCGCGGCCGGTTTCCCTACCCACATTAATTATACCGTTACTGGTTTGACACTCAACAAGAAAGCCACAAGTTTTTTGTCAGCCCCGGCATCGATCGGGGCGCGAAAACTCGGTTCTCTCCCGTTTTGGACAGCATCTGTCACAACCGGGCTGTTTCCCCGCCTCGGGCGCGCCCGAGCTCCGCGACGCCTAAAGTTCGTTTGACGCTGGAAAACAAGGGGTCTGAGGCGAAATTCCCCCCGAAAAGCCCCCCAGATGGGGTGGACAAACCCTGTTACCCCCCTCGGATCGAAAAATTTAGGGAAATTTCCCCCCGTCAGCCCGGCCGCGCCGGTCCTTTGGGGGGCGGCTGCCCCCCGGATCCCCCTCCAAGCCCGTTCCTACTTCCCGTCCGGGAAGCTGGTCCTGGCCTGACTCTCATTCGCCGGCAGGCCGTATTTTTCTTTCGCGTCGGCGAAGGCCCGGATCATAAAACTCATACAGCGGGCAAGGTTGCGCATCGTCTGCAGGCCCTCCAGGTCTTTTTTGACATCCTCCGCCGAGAAGCCGTGGACCTGGTTCCAGTAGGTCGACGAGGCGATCGGCATGGCGCTGATCGTGAAGTACTTGTTCAGCACGTCGAAGCTCGCCGTATTCCCCCCTCGGCGGCACGATACGACCGCCGCGCCGACTTTCATCTGCTTCGGGACCGAACCCGAAGAGCTGAAAAACAACCGGTCCAGGAACGAAAGAAGCGTCCCGTTGGGGGAGCTGTAATAGACCGGGCTGCCGATCACCAGGCCGTCGGCCTCGGCGAGTTTCGCGGCGGTTTCGTTGACGGGATCGTCGCCGAACACGCACTTGCCGATCTCCGCGCATCTGCCGCAGGCGATACACCCCCGAACGGCCTTGTTCCCAATATGAATCAGCTCGGTCTCGATCCCTTCCTCGTTGAACACCTTGATCATTTCCGCAAGCGCGGCGGCCGTGCAGCCGTTTGCCTTCGGGCTTCCGTTGATCAGCAGTACCTTAGCCATTTTCTTTTCCTCCTATTTGCCGGCCGGTAACACCGGCGGGTGATTTTCCCTTGGTTATTTTACGCAGTCGTTCGCGCCGGCCGGTTGCACCGGCTGGCAATATTCCCCTAGTTATTCTACGCAGCCGTTCGCGCCGCTGGCGCTCATACTATCTGAGCCGCAACGCGGCGAACGGCTGCCCCGAGAATTTTTCAAGGGCATATCGCCCGCCGCGGCTCGCGGCCGGCCGCCGGGGCTCCCGGCCGCGCGTGTGACTGTATTATAGCGTGAACGCCCCGGCGAGGAAACAAAACAGCCGGATCGGCGCGGGAAGCGGCATCAAACGCGTCCCGAGCGGTATACCGCTTCGCCCGCTGTTTTACCGCTTTCTGTATTCATAGATCAGAAAGTCATCGGCCTGATCGTCCGCCGCGGGGCCGCTGTCTTCGGTATCGGCCGGCTTCATCCCCGCCTCTTCAAGGACCCGTCCCGTCTCGATATCCTCCGCGGCGCGCCGCGCGGTCACAAG
>CADBTE010000141.1 GCA_902797455.1 uncultured Planctomycetota bacterium
CGCCTTGCCCGCCGCGGCTCGGTCATACGGCGGCGGCCCCGCGCACCGGTTCGTTCCCCGCCGCGGCGGCCGGCCTGGGGCCGATCTTCCTGGCGATGCACCGCCTCCCCTGGGAGACGCTCCCCAAACCGCTGCTGGAGCAGATCGACCAAAGCGGCGAGCGGTTCCGCTCGGCCTGCCTGATCGAGACCTCCCGCGCCCTGGGCGAGTACCTCGCCGTGGATGACACGCGCCGCGCCGTGGTCCTCACGCCGATGTGCGGGGCCGCCGCGGTGATCCTCAACCGCAGCCGCGCCATCCGCGCGCTGACCGTGCTCGACGCGGCCCGCGTCGCCGAAGAGGCCCCGGCCGTCGGGGCGAACGCCCTGATCATCGACCCGAAGCGCCTGGGGCTGTATGCCGTTCGCCGGCTGATCAGCCAGTTCTCTCACATGGGGGCGGCCGTCGTTCCCGAAGCCCTGCGAAAGGAGCTTTCATGAGAGTCGGCAAAGTCATCGGGACGGTCACCCCGGGGAAGATTCACCCGCTGCTGACTACCGGCCAGCTGAAGATCGTGGTGCCGTTTTCCTTCGACGAACTGACCGCCCCCGACCAGCAGCCCGCCACGGTCGAGGAGGCCCGCCGGCTGCTGATGGAGCGCCAGCCGAAGAACGCCGGACGCGAGATCATCGTCTACGACGAGCTGTCGGTCGGCCTCGGCGAGTGGATCGCCTTCAGCGAGGGGGCCGAGGCGGCGATGCCGTTCTATCCCGAAAAACGGCCGGTCGACGCCTACGCCGCGGCGATTCTCGATACGCTGGAGCTCGACAGCACGGTGTTCCCCGACAAAAACGCCGATGAAGCGGCGGCTGAAACGGCTGAGGCGGAAGACGCCGCGCACGCCGAAGCGCAAGAAACGGCCGAAGAGGCCCCGGCGGCCGAGCCGGACGGGGAGAATCCGCCCGAAGAACCGCCCCAAGACACGAAAGCTTAAAATTCCGACGAAAGATATACGATAAAGTTAAAAGATGCCGCGGAAAGTTTTCCCGCGGCAAGTGTTTCCGATGAGGAGTGGAGTTTTCTATGCAGAACATTCATCAGATTAAAGAGGAGATCTGCGACATCGGCCGGCGAATCTACAACAAGGGGTTCGCCGCGGCCAATGACGGCAACATCAGCTACCGCGTCGATGAGAATCGCGTGGTCTGCACGCCGACGCAGTTCTGCAAGGGCTTTCTCAAGCCCGAAGACCTCTGCGTGGTCGATATGGAAGGCAATCAGCTCTCCGGGTTCCGCAAGCGGACCAGCGAGATCTTCCTCCACCTGACGATTATGAAAAAGAGGCCCGAGGTCAAATCGGTCGTCCATTGCCATCCGCCTCACGCGACCGCCTTCGGCATTGCCCGCGAGGCGATCCCGCAGTGCGTTCTGCCCGAGGTCGATATCTATATGGGCGATGTGCCGATCACCAAGTACGCGATTCCGGGCGGTCAGGAATTCGCCGATACCGTGCTTCCGTTCATTCACAAGACCGATATTGTCGTTTTGGCCAACCATGGGACGGTCAGCTACGGCGCGACGGTGGAAAAGGCCTATTGGCTCACCGAACTGCTCGACGCCTATTGCCGGATCCTCCTTCTGGCCCGCAGCTTGGGTTACGTCGGCTACTTTAATAAGGACGAGGCCGAAGACCTCCTCCAGCTGAAGCAAAAGTGGGGGATCAAAGACCCCCGCGCCGATGTGGCCAACTGCGAACTGTGCGCGAACGACATGTTCCGCGAGAGCTGGAAAGAAACCGGCGTCGGCCATCGCGCCTTCCAGCCGCCTACTTTCAAGCGCGGAAACGAGCCGACCTCGTGCGGCTGCGTCAGCAACCCGATTCTGGCCAATAACGTCGAACTGGGGAAAGACCCCAGCCAAGAGGCGATCATCAAGGCGATCACCGACCGCGTGATGGAAGCGCTCAAGCAGAAGTAAGCGCTTCGCCGCGGCGCGGCGGCCGAAAACGAAAAAGAGGGGAAATTTTTCCCCTCTTTTTTTGTGCCGCCGAGCGTGGTTTTAAGCCCCGAAACAGGGGGTTTTTCGGCCGGCGGCGGGTAATTTTTCGGTTTGTCCGGAAAATGTTCCGAAATGCGGTTTATTTCCGCGGGGAGAGACGTTATAATCCCCTTGCCTGTTGAGGAAGAAAAGGGAAAATAGGCAACCGTTTCCGATTCGGTTTTCGCAGAAAAATGAAACGATCTTAGATTTTTTATCGAGAACCGAGGGTTTAGGGACGATACACCGTTTGGGGAACCGGTCCCGTCCGCGGGCGATGTAAGGCGTGACGGATCGTTTAACCGCACATTCAAGACCAGGAAATGTCTGAAAAGGAGTTAACCGTGAGAACCAACGTTTTCGAGATGCTCTCCCGTTCGTTTCAAATGACTGACCCCGCCGGCTTCCGCGTCGGTGAAGACGAACAGTGGGACGATATCGTCGCCGCCGCCTCTGATGATGACGATGATTGGGATGACAGCGACGATGACGATGACGACGAGGACTGGGACGACGACAGCGACGAAGACGAGGACTGGGACGAAGACGAAGACGAAGACGACGACGAAGACGACGACAGCGATGAGGACGAGGGGGACGACTGGGACGACGAAGACTGGGACGAGGACGAAGACGACTCGGACGATGACGACGATGACGACGATGATTGGGACGACGATGACGTCGACTGGGACGAGGTCGATGACGACGATGACGACGACGACGATGAAGACTGGGACGGCATCGACGACGATGAGTAGCCGCCGATGAACAGCCGCCGAAGAGGAACCGCCGGCTGACCATTGCGCGGCGGTGCGCTTGCCGCTGAGGTTGGCCGTGTCGCGGAGGAACGTCTTGCCGGCGGCGGTGAGTGTCTTCCGGCGGAGAAAGACCTTGTTCCGGTCGAAAAGTGAGACGGCCGCGCGGGCCAATGGCGGTTCGCGCGGCTTTTTTTGTTTTTTCCCCCACCCGCTTTTTGCCACACGCGTTAGGTATTAGGAGCGCTTCGAAACAGCTATGGCCGCGAATCTGACCCCCCAATATCTCAAGGCGGAAGAGAACTACCGCCGCAGCCAGACTCCCGAGGAAGAGCTTCGCTGGCTCCAGGTCATGCTTGCCGAGATTCCGAAGCACAAGGCAAGCGAAAAGATGCAGATGATGCTCAAGACCAAGATCTCCGAGGCGAAAAAAGCGGCGGAGACCTCGCGGACGGCGGCGAAAAAGGGGGGAGGGCGAAGTTTTAAGATCCCGCGGCAGGGCGCGGGAACCTGCGTGGTGATCGGCGGGCCGAACGCCGGGAAAAGCCAATTTTTGGTAACGATGACCAATGCCCGGCCCGAGGTGGCCCCCTATCCGTTCACCACGCAGCAGCCGACCCCGGGGATGATGCCGTGGCGGGATGTCTTTGTTCAGCTGATCGATACCCCGCCGATTACCCCCGATTTTATGGAGCCGTATCTGCTCGGCTATATCCGCGGCGCCGATTTGGTTTTGTTTATGGTCGACCTGGGGGACGACGACGGGATCGAGCAGTGCGCGGCGGTCTTCCA
>CADBTE010000142.1 GCA_902797455.1 uncultured Planctomycetota bacterium
GCGCCGCTGTTCGGTCTGATGTGGAGCTCGCTGGCCCGGCGCAAGAAAGAGCCGTCGACCCCGCAGAAGTTCGGCTGGGGACTCCTCCTTCTGGGGGTCGCCTTCCTATTTATGGTCAGCGCGGCGATTCAGGCGCAGAAGACCGGCGGCAACGCGGGTCCCCACTGGCTATTGATCACCTACGTCTTCTGTACCTTAGGTGAGTTATGTCTTTCGCCGGTGGGTCTGTCGATGGTCACCCGTCTGGCGCCGAAGAAATACGCCTCGCTCATGATGGGGGTCTGGTTCCTTTCCAGCTCGGTCGCCGGATATCTTTCGGGCAAACTCGCCGCCGTCCTCGGTTCCACCGACGGCACGGGCGGTCAGATATATTTCTTCTTCGGTGAACGGGGAGGACTGGCCGATTACTTCCTGCTCATGGCGATCGTCCCGATCATCGCCGGCTTGATCGTTATGCCCCTGGTGCCAACCCTCAAGCGTATGATGCACCTGGGGGAATAGCCCCACTATTCACCCCATAAAAAAGGCCCTCACAGATACCTGTCAGGGCCTTTTTTATTTCTCTCACACGTTTCTCGGCGCTTTTAGATCTTCTTCGACGTCGACAGCGCGATACACCTGCCCTGATCGCCGACCGCGCAATAGAAATGATAGACGACATCGTCGTATTTGACGACACACGGCTTATGGGCATAGGTTTCGTCGTACTTTCGTGAGGGCTGAACGAGCGGTTCCCCTTCCCATTTCGTCCAATGGAGGAGGTCTTTGGAGACGGCGAAGGTATCGAACGCCTTCGGCTGCCAGAAGGCCCCGAAATAGAACATCACCCAATAGTCGCCGATCCGCACGATCTGGGGATCACCGGAGATCCCGCTATGGTTATCGATCAGGGGACCGTCGCCGCGGCGCCGCCAATGAATCATATCATCCGAGACAGCCAGGCCGATCCGTTCGACGCTGTTTTCATCCTTAGCGTTATAGAAGCAAAGGAACTCGGCCCCGAGGAGCGATCGATCGACCCGCATAACATTGGTCTGATAGAGGGTTGTATTCTCGAACGGTCGGGCATCCGGATCATTTTCCGACATAATCGGTTCCGGCAGCCGACTAAAGGGCTGCCCGCTGGCCGGGTCCTCGGTCCAGGCCAGGCCGATTTTAAGCGGATCGGGCTCATAGCCCTTCCCCGCGCCGCCGATATAGGTGAACCAATAGCGATCTTGGAACGACTGGATTTCGCAGCTTCCCCCCCACCGGTAATCGACCAGGGCCGGCGCCGGGGAGGCCTGCCAGGCGTCCCAGCCGCTTTCGCGAAACGGCATGGTGGTCCCGATCGGCTCCCAATGGATCAGATCATCGCTGCGGGCCATTCGAGCGACGTAGCCGACGCCGCCGAGCATCCGCAGGTAAGACATATACCAACGCCCCCGGAAGCGGAATACTTTTCCCGAGTCGATCATATCCCCCTCTTCCTGCGGCATCACGATACCGTATTTATAGGGGGTTTGGACTTCGGAATAGATCCGGCGCATGGTCTCCTCGGGAACCTGCGTTTCACCGGAGGGAGTCTCCTCGGCCTGGAGGAGCGCGGCGCCGGGGAGTGTACAGCCGGCCGCCGCGCATCGGAGGAAATCACGACGTGAGTGATTCATCTTTTGGTTCTTTCCGCGCTGTTAGAACATACCGATCGAGACGAGCCAGGCAAGGCACTGGTCGCGCCACGACTGGGCATTGACATTGTCGTTCCAGTTCATAAAGCCATGGACGCAGCCCTGATAGATATGGAGTTCACACGGGATTTTCATTTCGTGGAGTTTCCGATAGATTTCGACGGAGCCGAGCGGGGAGTAGATATCGGCGTCGCCGTGAATAAGGCACAGAGGGGGAGTGGCTTCATCGAATTTGAGGTCATCCATGAGCAGCTGCGCGCCGAAGCCGCCGTTGGCATTGGGCCCATCGGCGCCATCGTCGAGGGTATAGGCGGCGTAGACGGGGATGGCGAAGTTCACCGCCGCGCTTTGCTGATCGATTTCGTCGACGGGGTCATAGGCGGGGGTTTGGCTGGCGGTTGCGGTAATTAGGGTGAGGTGGCCGCCGGCGGAATAGCCCTGAGC
>CADBTE010000143.1 GCA_902797455.1 uncultured Planctomycetota bacterium
CGGTGAATCCAAATGCTCCCCAGTCCGAGCGAATGGGCGGCCAGCATCATATTGCCCATCACCAGACTGCCGTCATAAACGCGGTTCGCCGAATTCTTATCGGCAAGGACAATCAGGATCACCGGCGCTCCGTAAAACGGATCGAAGCCCTCTTCCCATCCGCCGATGCGGCAGTTCTCCGCCGAGAGCTTATCGCGCAGCCGGCGGTTGGTCACCGCGACGGTGATCGTCGCCTGTCTCCCCATGGCGCTGGCGGCATACAGTCCGGCCTCGATGATCTGATCGATATCTTCCCTGGCGGGCATATCCGGCTTGAACTTGCGGATGCTTCGGCGCTGCCGCATCGCCCTGATAATGTCGTTCATCTTTTATTCCTCCTCACGGTCAATAACGCCCCATCTTGAAAATTACCAACTCCGGCCGCCTCGGCGGTATTACCCCCGGGCAGCGGCGGCAGCGGGCCCTATCGCTCGGCCCCCTTGGGCGGCTGGCTGCACAGGTTGATGATCGCCTCCTGCGCGCGGGCGTTGGCCGCCTCGTCGGGAAGGAGGAAGTACCGATGCCGCCCGGCCGGATCGGGGGTAAAGCGGGTGGTTCCGTCCTCCTCGACGGTGACCGTTCCCGGCTGGCTCATCGTGAAATACCGATCCGGACGGACCCCCTGCATCACCGAGGTGATATCGAACGTCGCCCAGTCGCTCAGTTTACCGGTTAATTTCACCGAAAGGGCCTTAAACGCAATCGGCAAGGGGTGCCAGGGGCGGTAGTTGTAATCGTCGGTGACCGATTCGCTCGGGAGGCGAACCGCCGCGCCGATCTCATACCCCGACACCTGAATCGGGGTCGGCCACCGATCGAACAGCTTTTGCGCCGAGGGAACGTCGGTGACGACATTGTACTCTTTGTGGGTGTAATCGCCGGCGAAAATGCCGGCCATCGCCTGAAGAACCTTCACCTTTTTCGCCGCCAGTTCCGTACCGCTCAGGGGCGAGATATCGTCGGCGGGGGAATCGAGCAGCTGGGCCAGGTTCGTCGAAAAGCCGACCTGAACAATGGTGACCGAGCCGTCTTCGGCCGCCGCCAGAACCCGGCGCAGAAGCGTCACCGCGTTCTCGATTTGGGCCGCTTCGAAGGTAAACCCGTTTTCCTCCGCGGCCTTGAGGGTCTCGTCCATATAATAGCCGCCGTCGTCCGCGACGCCGTTTTCGACCAGCCCGACGGGAATCGACGCGTGGCCGTACCACGCGTTGAGCATCTGGACGAGTTCGGCCGCCAGCGGATTCGACCGGGTCACCGTCACCGCCAGCAGATCGCACTCCCGGCGATCCATCAGGGTATGGAGCATCGCCAGGGCGAAGGCGTCGTCGACGTCGCTTCCGATGTCGGTGTCGAAAATCACCGGGACAGGTTTTCCCGATTCGGCCCGGACGGCATAAGAGCCGAAAAAGATCACGAAAGCCGCCAGTAAGCCGATCAGCGTCTTATACATTTTATTTTCCTTTTCGCTGACTTTAATCGTGTGTTTGACTTAAGACATTATATCTGTTTTTCACCTAAAACCGAACCGTGAAGATCTCCCCGTCCTGCGGATTCTCCAAGCGGCTGTGGAAGGTGAAAGCATCTTCCGTTTCGCCCAGCACAAGCGTGACATACCCCAGCGGGCGCTCCTTTTCGGGGTACTTATTGTGCGGGATATACGCCGTGCTGGGGAGCCCCACGCGGGGGATGCCGTCGTCGTTTTTGCAGTGCCAGTGATGATTATGGCCGAAAATATACCCCGCCGCGTTGGGGTGTTTCTTGAGAACATCGGCGACACCGGTCTGTTTGATCGGGTGATGCGCCCCAACGTAAACCCGTTTGCCGGATGGCTCCAGCGACGCGAGTTTTTCGTCAAGCCACGTCAGCTGCGCCGGATCGGGCGTTGTCGAAACGTTCCCCACCTCCAGCGAGTCGAGCAGAATAAAGACGGCCCTGTCGGTTTCGGCGACGACGACCAGCTTGTCGGGGAACTCCTCCACCCCCCGTTTTTCGGGGAAGACCTCCCAGAAAGCGTCCCGGCGGTCGTGGTTGCCGAAGGCCGCCGCCCAGGGGATCCCCGCCTCGTCCAAGCGGGCAAAAATCGGCTTGCTCATCTGGTAATCGGCCGGTTTCCCGCAGCTGTACGCGATATCGCCGTAGTGCAGCACCAACGCGGGACGGGGATTCATCGCGAGGATTTTGTCGACCGTCTGATCGAATCTCTCCTCGTTCCGCGCCGCGTGGGCCGGTTTATTCGGATTCGTCCCGAGATGAGTATCCGA
>CADBTE010000144.1 GCA_902797455.1 uncultured Planctomycetota bacterium
CCGGCTTACCGAGTGTCTCGATCGCGCGCCCGGCGAAACTGTCGAGGCCGCAGGCCCGATTGAGGACGGCGCCGTCCTCAAATTCGACCGAGAGGATGTTGGCCGCCGGTTTGGCGGCTTCGCGATCTGTGTGGTCCTCCTCATCTTTGGAGGTTTCGATCCGGGCGCTGATTTTTTGGGAGCTCTCTTTGCCGAATGGGTTGATCGCGGTAATCTCGGCGCGGTATTTCCGCGACGGTTCGAGGGTGTCGAGCGTGATGCGCATCGGGTCGGGGATCGGCTGGAAATAGTATTCGGACCAGGCGAAGACCGGGGAAAGCGTCTCGGTTTCGGGACCGGTCTGGTCGGTGAGGTCGATCCGGTAACTGTGGACAACCGTCTTATCGCACCCCTGGGGGAACGTCAGCGTCGCGCCGAAACAGCTTGGGTTCTCGATCCGGACCTCGGTTCCCGGCTTCCAGTAAGGTCTGGGAGCCAGGTCGTACCGCTTGTCGGTGTAGAGGTAGCGGTCGATATTCCCCGGCTCGGCGACTAGGTAGGCGACATCGAAGAAATCTTTCGAGATAATGTCGAAGGGACGAACCGCCACGGAATTGTCGCGGTGAACCTCGACGACGTAGCACTGGGCGGCGATGTTGTACCCCGGCGGGAACTTGTTATAGTGTCCCCCCTCCATCTCGAAGTAGCTCAGCGTTCCGGTGCCGAAAGCGGTGAAATTCCCCTGCCAGGCGCTGCGCGGATCGTTGATCGGGTAGTGAGAGTGACCGGAGAAGTCGATCACCGTTGGGTATTGGTCCAGCAGCTCGCGAAGGTCGTTGATTCCCCAGCAGTCCCCATTTAAACTGCCGTAGACGGTCTCGGTGAGGTGGTAATGCTGGAAGACAAAGATCGGCTTTTGGGGGTCGTCGGCCTTGGCCTGTTCGAGCTGCTCGCGCAGCCAATCGATTTTGTAGAGATAATCCCCATCGCGGCAGGTCCCCTTCTCGGGGGAAAGCGCGATGAAATGAAAACCGTTCACGATGTAGTGGGCGTTATCCTCCACGCCAAACATCTCTTTCCACTCCTCGTGGGCCGCCTCGTGGCTGGCGCTGTCATGGTAGAATTCATGGTTCCCCATACACAGAAGTTTCTGCGTCTGTGGACGGATCTTCCCGTTCATCGTTTTCTTGAACAGTGTCAACTCTTCCCGGCTGCCGTGATTCGTCATATCACCGGCAACCACCAGTGCGTCGAAGTTCGGGTAACTTTGCTTTTCAGACCAGTCGTACATCAGTTCCAACACCCTGTCAAGCCGTTCGACCTCGGCGGACGCGGGATTGTCCGAGAAGTGAACGTCGCTCATCACGACCGCCCGCATGAGAATATCATTCGAGTCGTCGGCCAAAAGGCGGGAAGGGATACAGGCAAGCGTGAAAACTCCGCCCATGCTCCCCAAAAAGTGACGCCGGGAAAACTGTTTGGCAGCCATGAAGGACCTTTCTTTTGAAACGGATCTAAGTTGCGGGTGTTTATGGTTTGTTTTTCCCCCTCCCGGTGAAGGGAAGCAGGGGAAGAAGCAGCAGCGCGGTGAGCGCCTCTTTGCCGTTGATTTTAGATTGACCGCGGGCCCGTTCGGTGAAGGTGATGGGGATCTCTCGAAAGGTCCCCCCAAGACGGCGAATCCGGAACAGTACCTCTTCAAAGAAAGAATACCCATTGGAGAGGATCTGACCGTGCCGAAGCTCCCTGAGAATCCCGACGCGATAGCATCGGAATGCCCCGCTGTTGTCCCGTGTCTTTAGGCCAAGCGTGAAACGAGCGTAGCGGTTCATCCATCGACTCATCCATTGGCGCCGGCAGGGCCAGCCGACGATCTTGCCGCCGGCGATATAGCGTGAGCCAATCACCACGTCGGCCCCGGAGCGTTCGGCCTCTCGCAGAAGATCGGGAATCTTCTCGGGCGGGTGGCTGAAATCGGCGTCTAAATTGACAAGGAAATCGTACTGGCCGGCGACAGCGCGATCCATCGCCTCGAGGACCGCCGACCCAAGTCCGAGTTTCCCCGAACGAACGATAACTTTCACACGGGAGTCGCTCCGGGCGTACTCCTCAGCCCACTGACCGGTTCCGTCCGGGGAGTTGTCGTCGATGACCAGCAAATCCGCATACGGGACGACCGAGAGAATCGCCTCGCTCAGGCGAGGGAGATTCTCCCGCTCGTTGTAGGTCGCTACCGCGATGAGAATTTTGTTGTCAGCGGGTACCGTATCAGACATCACAGATTTCGATGGCGCGGCGCAGCGAGTTGATCCCGTCGCGCGGCATGAACTCATGAGCGACGAAACCGGTGTAGCCGGTTTCGAGGATCGCCCTCATAATCGCCGGGTAGTAGAGCTCTTGGGTCTCGTCGATATCGTTGCGTCCCGGGTTGCCGCCGGTATGATAGTGGCCAATATAGTCGGCGTACTTGCGGATCGTCCCGATAATTTCCCCTTCGGAGCGCTGCATGTGATAGATGTCGTAGAGGAGCTTAAAACGGGGAGAACCAACCCGGCGGCAGACTTCCGCTCCCCAGCTGGTGTGGGAACATTGATAGTCGGTGTGGTCGTATTCGTTCAGGAGCTCCATATGGACGGTGACACCGTATTTTTCAGCGGTCGGCATCACCCGTTTCATCGCTTTGGCGCAGGCGGCGATCCCCGATTCGTCGTCGAGCCCGCCGCGGTTCCCTGATAAGCTGATCACGTTGGTGATTCCCAGTTCGGCGGCGATCGGAATGTATTTCTCGTAGCAGGCGACGATTCGGTCGTGATTTTCCTCTCGGTTGATCCCTTCGGTGATGTTCACCTCGGGGAGCGACCCCATCGAGACGGCCAGCCCATGGTCGATGACCATCTTCCAGTCATCGGGCATCACCAGATCGATTCCTACGATTCCCATCTGGCGGCAGGTGTCGCAGAATTCAGGGAAGGGGATATTGCCGTAGCACCAACGGGAGACTGCCTGGTGAATATTCCCTTTGAGATTTGCTGCCTTGCTTATGTCGCTCATTGTTTCTGCCTTGCCTGAAATGTTTTTGTTTGCCAGGTTTTCTGTATTGCCTCCGCCGTTTTCCGCGAGAAGCCCTTGGGTGCAGACCAGGGGAACTGACGCGGTCAGCGCGGCCGCGATCCACTGACGTCGATTGATGGTGTCCATAGCTTATTTCCTTTCCGACCTTTAAGGATAACAGAACGAAACACGAAAATAAAGCCGGATTGGCCAATTTCCCTCCCGGTTCGCCCTTTTCTTTTACCCTATCCGCGTCCGTTAAAGCCCTGTTGTACGGAATGGGACGATTCTATTGTCCGGGTGGGTCAATCCGGTTCGTTTGGTTCCCCTGTCTGTGAGAATAAGTCGATTTCTCACGAATGAAACGCTTTTTTCTAATGTTTCGGCACAGAAGGAACGATTATGGATTATGACGGACTAAGTGTATTTGCGCTTTGTCTCAGGTCGTATTACCGAGATACGAATCAGCTCCAGTAAGTTTCACGGAGGAAATGAGCGGGGTGACGATATGACGAAACCGGTAGGATTTTTCAGGGAAGAGAAGACGAAAAGGAGTTTCGTTTTGGAACGGACCAAGTTTTTTTCAAGGGTCACGGCCCTAGGAGCGGTGGTTCTGGCACTGCTGTGTGCCGGCACCTCAGTCACGGCGCAGGAGGACACGCTGTCGAAGAATCAGGACCTCCTCCTCAAGGCCCGTCACTCCTTGATGAGTCAGGACGTGGCCAGCGCGGAGCGGTTCCTCGAAGAGGCGGCCGCGTTGAATCCCGCCTATGATGAGGGTTCGGATCGTCCCGAGTATGTCGAGGCGGTTGTCCAAGAGTACAAGCTCGCGGTCAGCGCTGCTCAGAGCAACGGAATGACCGAGTCGGTTCGGCGGCTTCTGGCGACCAGTTATCTGAATCAGGCGGAGGCCCTTCGGCGCTGCACTGATTTCGATGGCGCCGAGGCGCTCGTGCAAGAAGCCACACGGTTGAATGTCGCGGCCGATGCTTCCGCGCTTCAGAGCGGTATGGATGCCGACTCTGTCGCCCAAAGAATCCGTGACGATCGTCTGGCTGCCGAGACGCTTAGCCGTCCGGCTGAAACCTCCGCCGCGCCGATGCTCCTCTCTGAGGCGGCCAAGCAGCAAGTGGCGTCGGTTTCGGCTCAAGTCCAGCAGGCTCGTCTGCTTCTGAAAGCCGGCCGCCTTGAGGAAGCTGAAGCGATCGCCAATAATCTGGCCGCTTTGGATATTCCCGAAGGCGCCTTCATGGACGATAACTCCCCGCGTCATCTCCTCGGTGAGATCGCTGTGGTCCGCAGCGGCGCCGCGGTTCCCGCGATGGGAGCCTCGGACGACGCCGGCGCGATCCGTCAGGTTCAGGCGTTTGAAGTGACCGCAGATTCGGGTACGAGCAATGGTTCCCTCTATGTCCAAGAGGCGGATGCTGCTCTTCGTGCCGGCAACAACGAGGCGGCCCTGGCCAACTACCGTGACGCTTTGCGTTATGAGTCGGAGCTCGATGCCGAAACCATCCAGCGCGTTTCCAATGCGATTGTCCAGCTGACGAATCCCGCCGCTTTGGCTCCCGAGCCGACGGTTGGCCAGTCGGGGATCGACCTGGCTCGCGCCCCGCAGGATATTCAAAACGATATCACCGGCTTCATCTCCAGCGCCTATCAGCTCCGCAAGACCGAACCGCAGCAGGCTCTGGCTAACCTGAAGCAGCTCCGCTCCGAAGTGGAGACCTCGGCCCTGGACGCTTCGGTGAAGAACCACTTCCTTTTCTCGCTCGACACGGCCATTGCCGATACGAATCGCTTCATTGATGTCAATGGCCCGATGATCGCGCAGCAGAACCGCAACAAGGATGTTGAGGATCAGCTGCGTGAGCAGCGTGAGGAAGAGATCCAGATTCAGAATCGTCTGGCTGAGGATACCCGCCTCTTCGAGCAGTACATCGAGGACGGCAAGTACGACGAAGCCGAGATTCTGGCGAAGAAGTGCCAGGACTACTCCCACGGGAGTCTGGTCGCCCTTCAGATGGTCCAGCGGGCACGTGTCGTCAAGCAGGTTGCCTTCAATGATAAGGTCAAAGCCGACCGCGAGAACGGCTGGCTTGGGGCGATGAACGATGTGGAATCGGCCTCGGTCATCAATGTCAACGACGCTAACCCGATGGCTTACGGTCCTCAGTGGGAACGTGCCAAGAAGCGTACCGCGCTCGATTCCGGGCCGGCTCGTTCGGAAGCCGACCTTCAGATTCTCAGCAAGCTTGATACGCGCATCACCCTGCCGTTCGATCGTCCGATGCCTCTGGGTACGGTCCTGGAGTACATCGCCGATACGATGAAGATCAATATCCTCCAGGACGAGCGTGCCTTCGCTGAAGTCGGTGTCACCTCGGATACTCCGGTCGAGACCAAACTGACCGACATCAGCCTGAAGAACTACCTCAAGCATGTCCTTTCGCCGTATGATCTGGTCTACGTCGTTCGCGACGAGGCCCTGACGGTGACCAGCAAGGCGCACCGCGGCGGTGAACCGGTCCAGAAGGTCTACTATGTCGGTGACCTGATCATCGATATCCCGGACTTCAACTCGGTGAATTCCCCGATGAGCATGCAGTCGGCGTTCGACCGCTCCTACAAGAACGTTCGTCCGAATTCCGGCGCCTCTTCCTCGGCGAATACCCTCCCGGTGATGGCGAACAACATGTACTCCGGCTCGATGATCGCTCCGAACATTCTGGCTCAGATCCAGGCGGCTGGCGGCAATACCCCGATCTCCTCGGGCGCTGCCGGCGGTGGAAACGATCCGACCGAGCTGGTCAACCTGATCACTACGGTGATCGACCCCGATTCGTGGGATGAAGTCGGAGATCCGCAGTTCTTCTCGCTGAACAACTCGCTGATCATCCGCCAGAGTGAGCAGAACCATGCCGAGATTAAGGACCTGCTTGAGCGGCTGCGTTCACTGATGGATCTGCAGGTTGCCGTCGAGGTTCGTTATGTCTCGATCAGCGACGAGTACTTTGAACGAATCGGTGTCAACTTCGGCGCCACGGTCAAAACCGACGCCCCGCGCAACGAAGATGGCGAACCGAATGGCAAGGGGATCTACGGGATCACCACCGCCGACTCGGTCTCGGGCAAGCCGTTCACCGAATCGCTCAATATCGATTTCTCGCAGAACAGCTACGGATTGGCCGTTCCTCAGTTCGGTAACTACGATCCTTCGGTCGGTGCCCAGATTGGGTTCGCTATCCTGAGCGATATTGAAACCTACTTCTTCGTCAGCGCCGCTGAGGTCGACCGCAGAACGAATGTTCTCCAGGCGCCGAAGGTGATGATGTTCAATGGACAGACCGCGACCGTCAGTGATATGACCCAGGTTCCGTACGTCTACACCGTCATCCCGGTGGTCGGTGACTTCGCTGTGGCTCAGCAGCCGGTCGTGACCGTCATCAACGAAGGGAACTTCCTGACGGTTCAGGCGCTGGTTTCCCCCGACCGCCAGTATGTCCGGATGACCGTTGCTCCGTACTTCACCAAGATCACCGACAGCGATCGTCAGTTCAAGTTCGAAGGGACCGACTCGATCGTGACGAACAGCACCTCCTCCTCAAAGGGGAGCAGCAAGGAGGCCTCGATCACCGATGAGCGCGAGAGTGTCGCGAGCAACGAAGTGGTCAGCACTGGTACGACGATTCAGCAGCCGGTGGTCTCCTCGTTCCAGGTCAGCACGACGGTCAATGTTCCTGATGGCGGAACGGTGATGCTCGGTGGTATCAAGCGTCTGAGCGAAGGTCGTACCGAGGGTGGTGTTCCGATCCTCGACAAGATTCCCTACCTCAAGCGTCTGTTCACCAACGCCAGTGTCGGCCGTGAGACGACCAGCCTGATGATGATGGTGACCCCGCGAATCGTCATCAAGGACGAGGAAGAGAAGTTCCTCACCGGAATGACCGAAGACGACTTCAACAAGGCCGAAGGCCGGTCGCTCTTCAAGTAAAAAACGCTGAGGTGAAAACCGCCTGAAGCAGGCAAGAGGGCTCTTTCAAAGAGCCCTCTTGTTGTTTCTTGGGGACTGGCTGTGGCTTTATCTTCGGTCGGCATGGGAGTATGATGTTGTCGTAAACCGGTTGAGTTGAGGAAATATCCCCTTGAGATTTCAGCAGATAGAAGAGGTTCAATGAATCCTCAAACGCCTGACAGAGCGGTTCAAGTATCGGGGGGGAAAGCCTCCGACAAAAAAACAAAAGGGCCTGTCGGGGCCCTTTTGCTTTTCGTGGGATAGGTCTTTCAGGAAGTCTCAGTCCGTTTCTTTGAGCGTCGGAAGCGATTCGTCGGTGGAAAAGTGGAGCTTTTCGCAGAGAACCGGATAGAGCGCGTCGGCCACAACCGCCTGCCCCGCGGTGTTCGGGTGCATCTGGTCATCCAGCAGCAGAGCCGAGACGGCGTCTTCCCCTTCTTCGGCGGCGATCTTATCCCACCGGTCGAAAATATCGAGCAGCATCACCCCCATTTCACTGGCCACCTGACGGATCACCTCGTTGTATCGGCGCAGCGAAACGTTGGTGAATGAAAGCGGATCGTTCGGGTCATACGGGGGTTTCCCATAGTAGCCAAGCGTCTTTTCGCTCCAGCGAAGCTGGCTGGTCGTCATGAGGAGGACGGGGATCGATTTGGCCTGGAATTGAGCGATCATCCATTTTAAATTCTCCGCGAACTCTTCCTCCGAAACGCGCGGCTGAGTTTGCGGGGGATCGGCCCAAACGTCAATCGCCGAATCGTTGATTCCGTACTGAATCGTGACGAAATCCGGATCCGGCCCGGCGGTCAGTTTGGCGAACGCGTTCTTCGCCATGCGGGTGGTGTAGCCGCCAACGCCGGCATTGACCAGATCGACCGAGAAACGGTTCTCTCTCATTCTTTTGCCCAGCTGCTCCTCATATGTCACCACCCCTTCGCGTTCACGGTGAGCGGTGGTCGAATCGCCGAGGAACAAGATCCGCTTGCGGTCCGGCGACCGCAGCGCCCGCTCCAGCGCGGCGACCCCGTCAAGGAGGTTCGCTTCGGCGACCGCCATGCGGAGATTTCCCTGCATGGTCGTGATCCAAAGCTGGCCGGGGGCGATTTCGCAAACGTAAGGATAGGAGACTCTGTAGTGATGCCAAACCTGCGTCCCGTCATCGGGGTGGGCGGCGATGACCAGCGGTTCGGACCAATGCTGGGCGTCGTCGGAAAACGCGATGGAAAGCTCCTCGCGTGACATGAAGAACGGTTCCCCTTCCGGATGGTTATAGGCGGAGATGCCCCGCTGCCGATTCCAAAGAAGGATGTATTTTCCGTCGGAAAGTTTCGCCATGGTTCCGCAGCAGAAATTATTCTCGATCCCGCTGGGGACTGTCGGCGACCATGTTTCTCCGCGATCGGTGGAAACCGTCTCATAAAAGACGCCGCGGGTGGTTCGAATCAGCATATAGAGACTCGAGTCGGGACGTTCGATGATCGTTCCTTCCATCGCGCCGTTATGATCCCCTTTGCCCTCCAGCGCGATTTCCGGACCCGCCTTCCACGTGAGGCCATCGTCATCCGAATAGTAGACGATTGTCGTATGGCTCCAATCGGCGACCGACTGTCCGACGAGGAGAATCCGGCCGCTGGAGTGCTGAATCATCGAACGAATCGCCCCGCACCAGCGGTTTTGAACGTGAATCGGCTCTGACCAGCTCTTGCCGGAATCGGTGCTGCGGATCACGTAGGTCGGGAGGACCCAGTCGTTGATGCTTCCCGAACCCCACGCTTCCCCTTCGGTCCTTTCTTTATCGTTCAAAAAGGCGCAAAGAATGGTCCCGGAAGCGGTTTTGAGAATCGCCCGTTCTTCTCGGTCGAGCATGTTTTCCGGCAGGGCGCCGGTCGATTCCCAGGTCTTGCCAAGGTCGGTCGAACGGTGAATCTGGCGATTCTCAAGGCAGAGAATCGCCCCGTCGTCGGCCACCACAAACGGCCCCTGCAGATCGGTCGGCATGATTTCCGCGGTCTGGAAGATTTGCAGGTGGTCGGCCTGAAGAGCGGTTAAGAGGCAGAAACTTCCGAGAATGGAGAGTATCAAGGTTCGGATAGACATAAACGCTCCTTTCTTTTTCCAAACTATTGGGCGGCCTGCTGTTTTGGGCACTGTTCGAACGCCTCGAGAAGCTCCTCGAGTGAGCGAACTGCGTCGGCGGGGTAGTTTTCAAGTTCAGGCCCAAAGGGGAAGAGCGTCTCCTTGCTCTCGATGGTTACCTTCGATTCATCGATTTTTTCGGCGTCCATACAGAAATGCTTGGCGACGAAGGGGTACATCGCCTGGCGTTTGCTCGGACCGTAGTCGTGCTCTTCATCCAGGATTTCGTATTCGACATTCTCTTCGGCTCCATAATAACCGAAGATCGTTCGGATATACGGGTACTCGACCTCGGGGGTGTTCTTGGTCCAGTCTCGTGTGACCGCGATGAGTTTGAGCGGACGCGGCGCGGCCAGCGCGGCGATCTCGGCGTTGCAGGTTCGAGTCTCGATATGAACGGGATTGCCGCTTTCACAGGGGCAGCCGCCAAAGAAATGGGCCGAGACCATCACCACCGGAACCGCTAGTGTGATACGATCATCGAGCGCGGTCGCGTAGAAGGTTTGCGTTCCTCCCCCCGACTCGCCGGTGATCCCGACCCGCGTCGGATCCGCTCCCTCGAGGGAGAGAAGGTAATCGAGGACACGCATCGTCGCCAGCGTCTGCATCGTTCCGGAGATCGGATTTTGGTGATCGGTGTGTTTCAGCGGGGTCTCCCCCTCGATCCAGGCGAACATACTGTAGGCCAAAGCGGCCGCTCCCATCCGGGCGAGTGTCGCGGCGCGAATCTGCTGGTTTTCGTCAAAACGGCCATTCTGCCCGTGCCCATGCGGAACGGCAAAGACAGGGAAGGGGGTGTTTTGCTCGAGCGGCCGGTAGAGCGATCCGCACAGCCAGTAGTGCGGAATCACCTCCAGGGCGATATTGCGGACCGAGTAGCCGTCGTGAATTCGTTCCTCGCCGAGGATCGGATCGGAAGTGCAGCGAATCGGCATGGGGTCGAGCCGCAGTTTCCTGAGCATCGAGGCCTTGATCTCCTCGCGCCGAACTTCCCACGAGGCCAGATCAGGGTAACGGACCAAGAGACGCTTAAGGTGATCGGCCGCCTCGGATTCGGGACGTATATGGTAGATAGGTTCAAAGACAAGATACTCGTTCTCTCCCTTTTTTTCGAACGAAAGGTCGAGAGGCGCCAGGATGTACGCCAGCCGAAGCTGCGGATCGGACCAATATTTCCAGGGGGCCATGGGAACGGTCTGATCGAGGTATTTTTCGGCCCCGGGAGTGACATTGATCGTGACCCCCAGATCGTCCCGCGCGGCGTCGAGAAGTGCCCGGAGTGTCTGTGAGAACGGCTCTTTATTGAGTCGGTAAATGGAGTCCTCGGCTAGCAGTGCCGTGGGGGAAAAGGCGGCCAGCAGGAGCAAGGCCGCAAGAGCAAAGGTTTTGGTGTGTCGCATCGTCTAAAGTACCTTGGGTTAGGGGATAGGATAGTTCTTTCGGCGAGTTTCAAAGAACAATTGTATCCGCCGCGCAAGGGAGATTTCAAGAGGATCGTGACCGAGAGTGGGGGAAAAGCACGGGCAATTCGATCTTTCACAGGCATTCTTCGTTTTTCAGAGACTCATTTGAATAGCACAACACCAAGGAAAAGGTTACGCGACGCGGCACGGAATGGCCAGCGATTTAAACGGCCGCAGCAGATCCTCTGTTTGTGGCTGGGTTAAAGGCGCGATGGCGGCCGCGTCGCGGAAAGTTGGGGAATGACACTCCCAAAACGCCTTTGATTCGGGGGTATCCGGAATCGAGGGCGTTGACAATAATGACCGTTTCGCGCGTCCCCCGGCATGAAAAGGAAGGAGCTCCACACGCAAAAGCTTGTCGGATCCCCTCAGCAGGGACGCCACGGCCGATAAATCCTCCTCCGAATCATTGATTCCGGGAATGAGCGGGATTCGAATGATGAACGGGATATTCGACTCTTTTAATATGGCCAGATTCCGTAAAATCGGCTCGTTAGACCGGCCCGTCCATCGTTTATGAATCGTCGGATCGGGGTGTTTGATGTCCTGAATGACCAAATCGACCGTGCTGATGACTTGGCGATAATCTTTCTGGGAAGCGTAACCGCTCGTCTCCACCGCCGTGGATATTCCCTCCGCCCGAAGCCGCTGGGCACACAGCGCTACCCACTGCGCCTGAAGAAGGGGTTCCCC
>CADBTE010000145.1 GCA_902797455.1 uncultured Planctomycetota bacterium
AACTGGCCCGACTATCACGGGCTGGCCTGGTACGAACGTTCTTTCGTCACCCCCGATAACCCGAACCAGAACGGGCGGTATATCCTGCGCTTCTGGCAGGCGGAATACCGCGCCGACGTTTGGCTCAACGGGGTTTACCTCGGTTTCCACGAGGGGGGCGAGGCGGCGTTTGAACTCGACGCCACCGAGGCGCTGTGTCCTTTGGGAGAAAACAACCGCCTCACCGTCCGGGTCCTCAACGCCGCCGACACGCCGATCGACGGGATTTCGATGGCGAACATCCCCCATCGAAACAACACCAACACCATTGTCCCCGGCTCGGGCTTCTCCTCCGGGGGTTTGGTCGACTCGGTCGAGCTGCTGCGCGTTCCCGCGGTGAGAATCACCGATCTGCAGCTGATACCCAACTGGAAAACCGGCGAAATCGAGGCCCGCGCGACGGTCGAAAACACCCTCTCGGGGAAAATCCTCGCGGCGCTGTCCCTCAGCGCGGTCTCGACCGACGGAGGGACACTCCTCTCGGCCGATCCGACCGACCACGGCGAGATTCCTCAGGGGAAATCAACCGTCACCTCCACGATCACCGTTGCGGACTTTAAGCTCTGGGAACTGAACGATCCGAACCTCTACACCGTCATCGCCGAGCTGGACGTCCGCAGGCCGACTCGAGCGTCGGCATCGGGCGGTATCGCGGCCGACCGGCGGTCGGCCGTGTGCGGTTTTCGTGATTTCCGATTCGAGCGCGGCGCGTTCCGACTCAACGGAAAACGGATCTACCTCAAATGTTCTCACTCCGGGAGCGACTCGCCGATCACCTATCGCGTGCCGCTCGATCCCGATCTGTTCCGCCGCGATATTCTCACCTGCAAGGCGATGGGATTTAATATGATCCGCTACATCGCCGGCATGCCCCGCCGGTTTCAGCTCGATCTGTGCGACCGGGTCGGCTTTTTGGTCTACGACGAATGCCTGGCCGGCTGGTGCTTCGGTCCGTGTCCCGAAAGAAAACAGCGCTTCACCGACCAAACTCTTGGGATGATCGAGCGCGACCGCAACCACCCCAGCGTGGTGATCTGGGGACTTCTCAACGAAACCACCGATTCCGAACTGGTCCTCTTCGCCGCCTCCTTCCTGCCGCGGGTCCGCCAAGCCGACCCCGATCGGGTCGTTATCCTCAACAGCGGAAGCTTCGACGCGTATGACGGCGATATTCCCGCGAATCTCAAATACTCCATTTGGCACCGAAGCGACGGTTCCGCGACGCCGTCGGCGGTCAAAAATACCACCGACAGCGACTTCGACATCGAAAACACCCATTGGCCGGCGGGCGCCTTCTGCCTCCATCCAGGCGCCGTGAACGGAGAATATTCCGCGGCGCGCTTCACCGCCCCGATCTACGGGAAGTACACCGTCGCGGCACGGTTTTACGGCACCTTTCATGAGGGGACCACCACCTCGATCGATCTGCTGCGGGGAAACAAAAAGATCTGGTCCGGCGACATCAACCTCGCCTCCGGAAGCAACGAAGCCGCGTATAACGGCAAGCTGACTCTTCGTGCCGCAGAGGAGCTCACCGTCGCCGTCGGCATCGGCAACGGAAACGGCGGCGGCGACACCACGGCGGTCGATCTGAAGATCACGGCCCCCGACGGAACGCTCTACGACATCGCGGCCGACTGCGGTTTCGAAGCAAATCCCAGCGGCGTCTGGTCGTACGGCTGCTTAAGCGGCGGCGAACAGCCCGATCTTTCGACCTTCGAACTCTACCGGCTCGGACAAGACCCGCTGACGATCGAACCGATCGGACGTTACGCCAACCCGAACAGTGAAGATTGGAACAACGATCTGGCGGACTCCCATCCCTATCAGAAGGTTCCTCACACGGCCGAGACCCTCCGCGGGCTGCGTACGTTCCGAAGCTGCGACGCCTTCGTCTACACCTCGCTGGGAATCGGCAAAACAGACAAACGCCCGGTTTTTCTCTCGGAATACGGTATCGGAAGCGGTGTCGACCTGTTCCGGCTGACACGCCTTTACGAGCAGAATCACGGGACCGACAGCGCGGACGGGCGGCACTACAGGTGGCGGCTCGACGGCTTTATGGCCGATTGGAACCGCTGGAAACTCGACGACACCTTCGGTACGCCGGAAGATTTTTTCCGCCAGGCGATCGCCCGAATGGCCGAGCAGCGCCGAATCGGGATCAACGCCATCCGTTCCAACCCTCACGTGATCTCGCACAGTGTGACCGGAACCCACGACCAGGGAATCGCCGGGGAGGGACTGACCACCACCTGGCGCGAGTACAAGCCGGGAACCATCGAGACGATGGCCGACCTGTTCGCCCCGCTGCGATTCTGCCATTTCGCCGAACCGCTGCACTGTTTCAGCGGTTCGGAGGTTCATCTCGAATCGGTCCTGGTGAACGAGGATGTCCTCCCGCCGGGGGACTACCGGGCGCGGTTCACCATCACCGGCCCGAACAACACGCG
>CADBTE010000146.1 GCA_902797455.1 uncultured Planctomycetota bacterium
ATAGAGTCCTCCCTCGGCGGCACAAAGCGCCGCCGGAAGAAGGAAAACAGCCAGCAGCGCGGCCAGCCATTTCTCTATCGCGGTTTTTCGATTGTCCATCAAGGGCCTCCCACTTTGGGGAGGGGCGTTATCCCCTCCCTCTACCTGTCATATCGGCCCGGATAATCGGAATATTTGAAAAAATCGGAAAAGTTTTCCTCACTTGCCAAGAAACTCAATCTTCAGCTCCTCGGGACCGAGGATGTAGATCACCTCCGGCCCGATACTCCCCCCCTCGGGGGAAAGGAATTCGTCGAGCGAAACGGCGTTCCCCAGCCCGTCGAACGCATCGGCGACCTCTCCGACCGCGGTGAGGCGGACCTTCTTCGCGCCGTCGGGGGACCAGACGGCCCAGCCGCGCGAACCGTCGGCGCGGCGGAAGCTGACGCGGTCGATCTCATTGGCGGTCTCGCGCTTAAAATCACCGGCCCCCTCACCGACGGCTCGGGTAAGGGCCTGATAGGCGAAGTACGCCGGTTTCGGCGAAATATCGAAGTGGGTCAGTCCGAAGTATGACTCTTTATCGTTCGGATCCTGCTCCGGGGCCTGAAGCTCGTACCAGAAGAACTTCTCGATCCCAGCGCACAGAGACAGCAGAATCGCCGAAGAGAGGAAGCGGGCCTGGTTGGCCTCGGTCGCCAGCACGCCGAACGGGCTTTGCCACCACCCTGTGATCAGGATTCGACCCTTCCAGTCGCTGTTGAACTGGTAGATCACCGCGCTGGCCGCGCGGAAATCATCCTTGACGGTGTCGGCCAGGACGATCATCTGATCCCCCTCCTTCAAAAGCTCGTCGGTGTAGAAGCGGCCGGCTTCCATCCGCTGTACCGTCTTGCGGAGAACGTCAGGATCGGGGGCGGCCCGGTACAGAACGTCGGCCGCCTCGATTTTGGCAGTCTCGGGTGTGCCGGGGCTGAACCAGAACGCCCGCCAGCCGATCCTCATCGCGCGTCGGAAATCCTCCGGCGCCGCGGTTTTGTCGGCCCGCCAAATCCCCTCCTCGTCGGGGCGTTCCTCGTAGTAGAAGGGGACACCGACCGAGAGAATCAGCGTCCCGCCGCGGGCGACGAAGTCACGGATTTTGTCGAAGTACTTCGAGGGGAATGATTCCCCCGGGGGAAGAACCAGTGTTTCGTACCGCTCGGGGGTAAGCGTTTCAAGCTCACAGAGCGTGATCGACTCGGTCGGATAGAGCGAGGCGATCATCGAATAGAACACCGACGCCATCTCGTCGCGCGAGTGCGGATAGGCGTCGTCTTCTAAGACGGCGATCTTTTTCGGATCGAGGGCGCGCAGCACCGCCAGCGGATAGGAGGTATGGGTTTCCTCGAACATGGGGAGGGACGCCCACCCCATCTCGGTGATCCAAATCGGCTTGTCGCCGGCGCCATAGCGCCCCATCAGTTCCCGCACCCGGCCGATCTCGCCGACAAAACGGTCCTCGGTTTTGACCGAAGTCGCGCCGGCGCGGTAGGGGTGGATATTCATCACGTCGAACGCCTCACACGCCCCGGCGGCGAAACTCTCCTCGATGAACTCGTAGGGGATCCCCGCGGTGCCGCCGCAGACGACCTTAAGATCGGGATCGATTTCGCGGATGAGGCGGCTCGACTCGATCAGGAGTTTGGCGTACTGTTTGCCGCTGGGTTTACTGTGCCAAAACCCTTCCAGGTTCGGTTCGTTCCAGATCTCCCAATAGCGCAGCCGATCTTTGTAGCGCGTCACGGTCGTTCGAACAAATTCCTCCCAGGCGTCGAGATGTTCAACCACCGGACGGCTCCAATCGGTGTCGTAATCAAGGATCGGGAGCATCGTCAGACCGTACTTGTCCATCTCGTCCAAGGTCGCGTCGATTTTCTCGAAGTTCCATGTCCCCCGCGGATTTTCGATGATCGACCAGACAAAATCGGCTCGAACGAAGCGGATCCCCGCCTCGCGGATCGCCCGCAGTTTTTTATCGAGCTGCGGATCGCCGAAAGAGATATGGGCACAGACCCCGAAGGGGGAGTTTTCGGATTTTGCGACGGGAGTGTTGGCGGCATCGCTCTTCGCGGCATCGTCGCCGCGCGCCGGCAGGCAGCAAGGGAGCAGGGCGGTCAGCAGCGCGAACAAAAACAACAGGGATGAACGGAGGGTCATAGGGCGGCCTTCTTTTGTGGGGAAACGGGGAAAGGGAGACGAAAACCGTCTCGATACAAAGAAGGAGTGTACCACCGGGGGAGGGGAATTTCAACGCCTCGCCGGACCGGGAGGAAGGACGTGTTTCTTTCCCTAGGTGATCACCGCCCTTTTTTTGATCGCGGCTTTCTGGTTGTTCGTAAGGGCCCCGCTAGGGGAGGGGAATCATCCCCCTCCCTCTTATTTTGTTGACTCGGATAGCCGGAATCTTTGAAAAAACGGTTCTTCTTAATTTCTGGGAGACTAAGGCCTACGGATATGACAGGATAAAGTCTTCAGCTTGAAGTACTCTATAGTTTCTGAAACCGTAGGCCTTTGTCTTTATCACCTTCATTTTGTTATTGGGGCCCTTTAGGGGGCCTGTCGCAATCTGATAATCGAACCAAGCGAGTATCCCTGAGGCATGAGCCCCCCAATGATTTCGCGAAGCGCTTCAGGCGAGGATACTCTGTGAGAGCATAAATGTCCCTATGTCTTCGCGCTTATTTGATTGCCGCTGCGCAGCTTATCGTCCACCAAGATGTTTCTAGGGCAAAACCGTCGGAGGAGGTTTTTCGCGAAGGAGTCAAACGATTCATCCCGCGCGGAAAATTAACCGGGGGAATATTAAGGTCCACGGATAGATTAAGGGTAGGTTAAGGATAGGTTTTCGGCCTGAGGCGGCCCCCGCTTCGCGCCCCCCGCGGGGCTTCCTTTCTGTTCTTTGGGCACTTTCTCTACTGAAAATCTAAAAAAATCAGAAAAAACCAGGAAATTCTCCTTCTCCCTGATTGAAAACGCTCTTGCCCCAAGATAAACTAACATCTAGGTGAAAGATACCCTCCTTCCAGTCCCTGCCGCGCGGGAGCGTTTTTACCCAATTCAGACGCGGCCGGGCCCAAGGAGGGC
>CADBTE010000147.1 GCA_902797455.1 uncultured Planctomycetota bacterium
TAGCGGCGCACGGGGGCGTCCTCCGGGGCGTTGCGCCAGGCGTGATTGACCAGGGCGAAGATGTGAATCTCCCCGGGGATATTCATCTGGCGCAGGCGGTGATAGACCGCCACCGACCCGAGCGGGGAGTAGCCGTCGCCGTCGCCGTGGATGAGGCACATCGGCGGGGTCTTCTCGTCGAAGGCGAAGTCGTCGACGATCTCGGCCCCCTCGCCGCGGTTGGTGTTCTCGTTATCCGGGCCGTCGGTCAAGACGTAGGCCGGATAGATCGGAACGGCGAAGTTCAGGTGGCACGGCAGATCGTCGATCTGGTCGATCCGCTCGTAGGCGTTCGTCTGGCTGGTCGTCGCCCCCATCAGAACTAAGTGGCCGCCGGCGGAGAACCCCTGCGCGCCGATCTTTTCGGGGTTGATCCCCCACTGCTCGGCGTGGGCGCGGACGAATCGGACCGTCCGCTGAAGGTCCTGCCAGGCGGGCAGATGCTTGGGGACCCCCTCACGACGGGGGACACGGTAGCGGAGCATCACCACGGTGACCCCCTGGCTGAGGTAGTAATCGCGCGGCATGATCCCCTCGTACTCGTAAGCCAATCCGCCATAGCCGCCGCCGGGGCAGATAATCACGCAAAGGTCCGAGGTCTTGTTCTCGGGCGCCCACCATTCCAAAACCGGCAGACTATAGCCCCCCTCGCCGTACTGCTCGGCCTTGTCCCCCGGGGGAACGTCGGGCCAGACAGGATAGGTTTCGAAGGCCGACAGGCGGGCCGCCGCGAGGACGAACAACAGGGAAAGAATCAAAGAAAGGCGTTTCATCAACAATGCTCCTTAAAAAAACCGTTTAAATATTACCGCGCATATCGTTCATCACGCAAATCGCGTTTGTTTACATGTCAGAGGTATTTTCGCCGGGGGATTCACGCCCGCCGTCCGGCGGTTTGCGTCCCCGATACAGCGACGCGATGCCGAAGGTCAGCGGCCGGGCCGAAACATCGGCCAGTCCCAGGCGCGTCATTCGGGCGGTCATCTGCTTTGGGGTATCGAATGCCTGAACGCTCGCCGGAAGGTAGGCGTACGAGGCGCCGCTGCCCTTTGAGAAGAAGCGGCCGATCTTCGGAAGGACCGACCGAAAGTAGAACCGGTACAGGGGCGCGGCGACCGGAAGGGTCGGCATCGAGAACTCGAGAATCATCACCGCCCCCCCGGGACGGGTGACCCGAATCATCTCGGCCAAAGCCCGGTCGGTATCGGCCATATTGCGGATGCCGAACGCCACGGCCGAGGCGGCGAACCGGTTGTCCTCAAAGGGGAGATTCAGCGCGTCGGCCTTGATGAGCCGGACGCGGTCGGCCAGATGAGCGCGGCGAACCTTCTCCTCGCCGATTTTGAGCATCTCGCCGGAAAAATCGACGCCGACGACCTCGGGGGCCGGCACCCCGCGCCGCCCCCGAGCCAGCAGAATCGCCAGATCGGCGGTTCCGGTCGCCACGTCGAGGATCTCCCCCGGGGCGGCGGCGCGAAGAAGGGTTCGAACCAGGCGGCGGCGCCAGAGGCGGTCGATTCCCGCGGAGAGAAAATGATTGAGAAAATCGTACCGGGGCGCGACACGGTCGAACATCGCGGCGATCCGGCCGGGTGATTTATCGGGCGTTGTCTTGTCAGTCTCGGGGTTGGGGTCCATAATAGCGGTCAGAATAACGCGCCGCCGAATGACCGTGCGGCGCGAAGCGCGGGAAAAACCTTTCTTCCAGGGATTTTACCCGCAATCGGCCGAACATTCCAGACACGCCGATCCGATAGGTACGCCGCCGCGGTGCGGGAAAAAGAAAGAGCGTAAAACGAAGCCGGTATGAATATCACCCTCTATCCCCTTCCCGACCTGGTTGAGGAGAACGCCTCGCCCGACGCGGCGATCTTTATCGACGTTCTGCGCGCCACCACCACGATGACCGCGGCGCTGGCCGCCGGCGCGGCGCGGATCATTCCGATCGCCGACCCGCAGGAGGCGCTTCGTCTGAAAAAGCGCTCCATCGAAAGCGGCCGTCTCAAAGAAGAAGAAATCCTTCTCGGCGGCGAGCGGCGCGCGGTGCGGATCGCCGGTTTCGACCTGGGCAATTCCCCCAAGGAGTACACCGCCGAAAAGGTCGCCGGAAAGACGATTTTCTTCTCGACGACCAACGGAACCCGCGCCATCTTATCGCTTCGCGCCGGCCGGACGAAAAAATTCCTCGGCTCGTTTGCCGCCGCCGGTGCGCTGACGCGCCGAATCGCCGGCGACCTGTCAATCGAGTCGCTGGCGGTCATCTGCGCGGGGACCGACCGTCAGTACACCGAGGAAGACCTCCTTCTGGCGGGATACTTCGTCGAGGCGATCGCCTCGGCGCGGGAAAGGCAATTCCTCGAGCGGGGCGACTTTGAATCGATCGTCGCCTTAAGTACCGCCGCGCAGACCTACCGCCGCGCCTGGCGGCAGTTCACCGCCGATCTTCCCGCCGAAGAGGGGGCTCTTTCCCGAGCCCTCGGGCGCGCTCTAAAAGAAAGCCGCGGGGGGCGGAACCTAGTGCGCGCCGCACTGGCCGGCGATATCGCCGACTGCTGCGAGCCGGACCGCTTCGACCTGGTGGCCGAGTACCGGCTCGGTGAGATCGTCCGAGCCGAGGGAGACAAGCCATGAAGCCCTTTCCCGCCGTGATCCTCGCTGTTATCTCCGCCGCGCTGCTGCCGTGCTGTGCGCGCCGCGCCAACGCCCAGGAGTGTGAGCGTTACGAATATCTCGAGTATAAAATGGCGGTCCCGGTGCGGCTGATCCTCTTCGCCGAGTCGAAAGACCAAGCCGACAAGGCGGCCGAGGATGTCTACCGGCGATTCGACGCGCTCAACGAGGTGATGAGCGACTGGTCGCCGGAAAGCGAGATCATCCGTGCCTGCCGCGCCGCGCGGTCGCAAGAAAAAGTCCCGATCAGCGACGATCTGTACCGTGTTCTGGCGCTGGCGCGCCGGTACACGGCACTCACCGGCGGGGCATTCGACGCGTCGGTCTCGCCGGTGGTGAAACTTTGGCGCCGCAGCCGGCTGATGGGGAAGCTCCCCCCGGAGCCGAACCTGACGCGGGCCAAGGCGCTGGTAGGGCAAAAGAACTGGTCGCTGGAGGGCGCCGGCGAAAAAGCGCTGTCGCTGGCCGATCCCCAGGTTCGGCTCGACCTGGGGGGGATCGGCAAGGGGTTCGCCATCGACGAGGCGTTCGAGCTGCTTCGCGCCCGCGGGCTGACCGCGGTGCTGGTCGACGCCGGGGGGGACATGCGGCTGGGCGCTCCCCCGCCGGGGAAACAGGGGTGGACCGTCACGCTCGCCTCGCTCCAGAAAGACGTCCCGCTGGAGACAAGAGTCCTCCACGATACCGCCATCGCCTCCAGCGGCGATACCTTTCAGTTCGTCGAGATCGACGGGGTGCGCTACTCGCATATCATCGACCCGCGCCGCGGCGAGCCGCTGACCCAGCGGCGGGTGGTCTCGGTCCTGGCGCCGACGGCCGCCGAGGCCGACGCCCTGGCCTCGGCCTTCACCGTCTTGGGGCCGGAGGGGACCGGGGCCCTGGCCGAAGAGGAGCAAAGCGCCGGGGAACTTTCGGGGGTCGAGGCGGTGATCGTCACCGAAGAGGGGGTCACTCGTGTTTCGTTCGCGCCGCGACGCGAACCGTGAGATAGAAGACCGGCAGAATCGCCAGAAAGAGGACTCCCCCGGCGGCGTAAATCTGCCGGATCCCCAAAAAGTAAATCAGCCCCCCGCTGAGCAGCGAGCTGATCAAAATACCGGTCATCCTCAGCGCCGAGGCGAGCCCGAAGACCGCCCCTCGGCGTGCCTCGGGGGTGTGTTTCGACAGGAGGGAGAAAAAGACCGGTTCCATCCCGCCGGCGGCCAGGAAGTTCCCGAACCGCGCCGCGGCGTAGAAACAAAGCGTCGGCGCGAGGGCCTGAAGGAACATCGTCCCGGCGGCGAGCAGAATCGTCGCAAGAACGATCCGCCCGGGCGAGAACCGGTCGCACAGCCGGCCGACCCCCACCGCCGAGAGAATCCCCGCCAGGGCGGCTAAGGCACTCACCCAGCCGGTATAAAGGGCGGTATTCTCGGGCCCGTGAATCTTTTCGATCATCATCGCGACGTAGGGATCGTCGAACCGCCGGGCGACGGCCATCAGAACGATCAGCGCAAAGATCAGCCCCACCACCGGCGTCACGCCGTCGAACAGCCGCCGCTGGCGGCGCGGCGCGGGGGCGGGGCGCTGAAAATCGTCACGAACGAACAGGTGCGCCAGGACCCCCGCGGCGAGGTACATCGCCCCACAGAGCAAAAAGGCGATCGTATAGCCGAACCGGTGGACAATCAGCCCTCCGGCGGCGTAGCCGATGAGGTTGCCGCTCCAGATGGCCGACGAGAGCGCCCCGAGGGCGAATCCCTGATTCTTCTGCGGCGTGGTGGTGACAATCAGCGTCTGCGCCGCCGAGACGGTGCCGGTAAAGGCCGAGACGACGAATCGGGCGACGATCAGCCAAAAGGGGCTCGGCGCCAGGAGGAAGCAGGGGAAGATCAACCCGTCGAGGTAGTACGCCCGAAGGAGCATCAGCTTGCGGCCGTACCGGTCGGCCAAGATCCCCCACACCGGGGTGAAGACGCAGTAGCTGAGCATCCCGAAGAAGGTGAAGGCGGCCATCCAGGCGCCGAGAACGCTCTGGTCGGTCACCCCCCAGGTATCGCGGATATAGATCGGGACAAAGGGGATAATGAGGGAGAACCCGGCGACGCACATAATCTGCGTCAGCCAGATCACAAAGAGGTTCAACTTCCAGTTGAGGGGTCTGTCGGTCATTGTCCGTCGGTTTCGGTCATGTCCGTCGGTCATTGTCCAGTCCGTTCCCGGGACCTTCGCCCGCCGCCGGAAAGGGGATTATACCACAGGATTCTTAACGGGA
>CADBTE010000148.1 GCA_902797455.1 uncultured Planctomycetota bacterium
TTCGTACTCGCCCGTATCTTTATCCCTGGCGAAGAAACCCTTCTCGAGGATCGGCGCCTCGCCATGTTTTTCCTCGGCGGTGCAAAGCCAATACTCAAGCGCGGTTTTGCCGTCGAAGGCCGTGGGATCGGCATACTTCGGATCGGGATCGGTGGGATCGAAACGATATTTCGGAGTGAAAGGATCGACATCGAAGGGGGACGGATTGGTCGCGGATTCCTCGAAAAACAGAGGATTAATTTTCCTAGAATCCGAGGGATCAGCCACAACACTCCAAGCGGCAGGCATCCCCTCAACCGCTTTCGGCCAGCGCTTAAGAACGTGGCGGCGGACGGCGGCGTAGTGGTCATTAAGCAGCGCCAGTTCCTCGGCCGACGGCTCCTCCGACAGATCAGAGAATTCCGGCCAGCTGGGAGGATACTCCCCGTAGCGCTGCTTGTAGATCTCCAGCGCCTTGACCACCTGATCAACCCGCGCGGCGCGGCGGACCTTCTTCATGTACTTCATCGCGCTGGTAACGGCGACCAGCGAGAGCGACCCCAACAGAGCCAGCACCGCGATGGCGATGATGATCTCCAGGAGCGTGAATCCGCGGCGGCGGGCGGTGCGTTTCGATCTGTTCATGGCGGCGTTACCGGTTTGTTCTGGTTTTTGGCGTTTTTTTGGCCAACGGCGCCGCCGGCCCAAAAACGTCTTTGGGCTGACGGCGCATTAGGTATCTTACCTGATTCCCCCGAAAAGGGGGGATTTCTCTATATTTTTTCGCTCAGTTGGAGAGATTTTGGATCATCGAAATCATCGGAAGGAAGATCGCCACGACGATCGTTCCGACCATCCCCCCCAGGAAGATGATCAGCAGCGGCTCGATCATGCTCATCAGCTGGTCGGTGTAGATCGAGACCTCTTCGTCGTAGACGTCGGCGACCTTGTAGAGCATCTTGTCGAGTTCACCGGTCTCCTCGCCGACGTCGACCATGTTGACGACCATATCTCCCAAGATCTTATTGCGGAACTTCGTCAGGTAGATCAAGATTCCGATGGGGCCCCCCAGGAAGCAGAAGAAGTAGAAGATACAGGCCGGGTGAATCGGCGGCATCGCGTACTGCCGCATCGGGTTGGCGATGGTATCCCCCTCGCGGATCGCCTCGAGGATCTGCTGATACATCTTCTCGAAGACCAAATTGGCGCTGGTCTCTTTAGTGATATGGAGCGCCTCGAGGATCGGGACGCCCGACTGGACCAGCGTCCCCAGGGTACGGGTGGTACGGGCGATGACGTTCTTTTCGAACAAGGGCCCGAAGATCGGCATCTTCAGGAGGAAGAGATCCCAGCCGTACTTCATATAGGGGAAACTGGTCGTCACCTTAATGAACAGCCAGATCGAAAGCGGAATCCCCGGGATCAGGTACCAGTAGGTCAGCGTCAGATCCGAGGTCGTCATCAGCCACTTGGTCAGGGCGGGAAGCTCCATATCGAACGCGGCGAAGATCTCTTGGAACTTCGGAACGATCTTCGTCATAATGAAGACCAAGATGCAGAGCGAGAAGACCAGAACCGAGATCGGGTAGGTCATCGCCGATTTGATCTGCTGCTTCAGCGATTCGGACCGCTCGAGGAACTCGGCCAGACGCTGGAGAATGACTTCCAGCGCCCCGCCGGCCTCCCCGGCCTTGATCATGTTGATGTAGAGCCGGTTGAACGCCTTGGGCGATTTGGCCATCGCCTCGGAAAGAGACGACCCCGACTCAATCTCGTTGCACACGTCGATCAAACAGTTGCGAAGCGCCCCCGGCTTGGCCTGCGCCGAGAGGATATTGAGCGACCGAAGAACCGGAAGGCCCGCGTCCTGAAGAATCGACAAGTTTCGAGTAAAGTCGCGCAAGAGCTTCGAACTGACCCTCCCGAACGCGAAAGTCTTCCCCGTCTTGGCTTTTTTCGCTTTGGCCGCCGCGCGTTCCTTGTGAAGAACGATTTTCGTCACATGGTAGCCGGCAGCCCGCAGCGTCGCGTTCGCTTCGTCCTCGTCCTTCGCCTCGATAACGTCGGTAAACCCCTGACCGGCGGCGTCAATCGCCTCGATTTTATACTTCGGCATCGTCAGACCTCAATTCTTGGGCTTTATCGTAATGCTGCCCGCGGCCGTGCCCTCGGTCGAAAAGACCGAAA
>CADBTE010000149.1 GCA_902797455.1 uncultured Planctomycetota bacterium
AGGCAAGGATTCTTTCGGCGTGTACCCTTGCGCCGGAGGGCCATTCGTGGAACAATGCATAGCAAGCGCAGGAACTTACCGAAAAAACGCAGGGAAGGAGTCATCACTAGCTATGGTCGACGAAAAAGATAACTCCGCCATTATTGCCGAGGCGATGGAGCGTATCCGTGAGGGAAAGGCACCCGAGGCACTGGAAACACTCTCGGGTGTGATCGATCGTCTTACGGCCGCCGGCACCGCTGCCGACGCGCCGCTGCTGGCCGAGGCGCTTCGCGCGCGCGGAACGGCCTATTTTTGCCTTCGGAATCTCCATGACGCCTGCCGTGATTTTACCGCCGCGGTGAAGAGCGATCCCAGCAGTGCCTTGGGGTTCTTTGATCTTGGAGTGGTGACGGCGCTGATGGAAAATGGTGCCCCCACGGCGATGAAATGCTACAATCGGGCTTTGGAGCTGGACGATTCAATGGCCGATTGCTACTACAATCGGGGAAACCTCCATGACTCGCTGGGGGAATACGAGGAAGCGATCGCCGATTTTACCAAAGCGATAGAGCTGGTTCCCGAAATGACCGCCGCCTGGAACAATCGGGGAAACGCCCGGATGGAATTGGCTGACTACGCCGGCGCGCTGGCTGATTTCGAGGAGGTGATCCGTCTCAACCCCGAGCGGGAGAACGCCTACACCAACCGCGGCTATGTCCGAGAGGTTCTCGGCGATACCGCCGGCGCGCTGGCGGACTATAATCGGACGCTGGAAAAACGTCCCAACGACCCTATAGCCCTGGCAAACCGAAGGCGGCTGCTCAGTGATCTTCGGCGCGGGGAGGAGGCCGACAGCGCCACGGAACAAGAGGCCGCGAAGCAGGCCGATAACCCCTCGGGAGAGAACGCGTGATGGCGAAAAAAAAGCCGGGCGGCGGAAAGATCCGGATCAACTTCCGAAAGAATCGCCAGGCGCGGACTCGGCAGGGGAACTTGGCCCGCCAGTGCGACGCCCAGGCGCTCGAGTCTGAAGAGGGGTTCGACGTATTCGACACGACGGTCTCCAGCGAGCGGCTCTCCGGCCGCGGCTCCCTGACGCGCCGCCGGACCGTGGTGGGTCAGCGTCTGGCGGAAGAGAACGCCTCGGGGGAGAGAGGGGATTTTGTCGTTCTCCCCGAAGTGAGCCGACAGACCCTCAAAGGACGAGTACGCGTGGTCTATGGCCTTCACTCGACGGTGGAGGCCGAGGACGGCCGGCTTTTTACCTGCGTGACCCGCCGGGTGCTCAAAACGATCGCGACCGAACAGCGTCAAGTGGTTGTCGCCGGTGACCGGGTTCACTTTCGGGACGCGATGAATCCCGACCAGAACGAAGGGATCATCGAGCTGGTCGAACCCCGATTCGGGAGCATAAGCCGCACGAGCCGCAGACGCAAGCACATTATCGTGACGAACGTCGATCAAGCGGTCATTGTCGCCAGCGCGGCAATGCCGGCGCTTAAGCCGAATCTGATCGACAGAATCTTGGTCACCTGCGATCGGGCCGGGATCGCGCCGATTATCTGCATCAATAAGATCGATCTCGTCGATCCGGCGCCGTTGATGCCGCTGGTCGGTGTCTATGCCCAGATGGGATACAAAACCGCGCTGGTCAGTACCAAGACCGGCTTCGGGATCGATACCCTGCGCCCCTTCTTTCGTGACAAAGAGACGGTGATCGTCGGTCAGTCGGGGGTCGGAAAATCGTCGCTGCTAAACGCTGTCGACGAAGGTCTCTCGCTTCGCGTCGGAGTGATCAACGCCGATACTCAAAAAGGGACACACACGACGACGGCCGCCGAACTGCTGCGTCTTTCGTTCGGCGGCTGGGTGGTCGATACCCCGGGGATCCGGCAGTTCGCCCTGTGGGATATTATTCCCGAAGAAGTGATTGGGTTTTACCGCGATCTGCGTCCCTACGAGAATCTTTGCCACTACCCCGACTGTACGCATACCCACGAGCACGGCTGCGCCGTGAAAGACGCGGTCGCTGACGGCCGCCTCGATACCCGCCGATACGAAAGCTACTTAGCGCTGCGCGCCGGAGAGTTGGAGACGTAAAGAATATCCCGATGAAACGCCTGGTAACCCGATTGGCCGCCGTCGCGCTTCTTGCCTCGGCGATGTTCTTTCCCGCGGCGCAGATGGTTGTCTTTAGGGCCGATCCGCTTCTGGGGCTGGTCTGGCTGGCCGGCGGCGCGAAGAGCGCCGGGACGGCTCGGGCGGCGGAGGCAGTGATTGCCGTCTCGGCCGTCGTCTTGTCGCTGTTTCTTCGACGGTTTTGGTGCCGGTGGCTTTGTCCCTTTGGCCTGGTTTTGGACGGATGCCGCCGCTGCGCGCGCCGCTGTGTGCGGCCGCGCGTCACGCGATTGGGCATTGTGGGAGAGGTGATTGGGTTCACCGCCCTGGCGCTGGCTATTCTTGGGGGAGTGGGGTTGTTGTGGCTCGATCCCACCGTTCTCTTCTTGGCGCTGGTCCACGGAGGGAAGGGAGCGGCCGTGGCGTTTGTCTGGGCGCTCTTTGTCCTGACGGCGACCTTCTTCTTTCCCGCCCTTTGGTGTGCGGGGCTTTGTCCCGCCGGGGGGGTGAGTGAACTCCTGTATAAGATGGGAACCCCTCTTCGACGGCTCTTAAGCCGCCGCGAAACGCGTGCGGGAACCGAAGAAAACGTTTCGCCGGACGCGCGGTTTATGCCGCGAAGGCCGTTCCTTCGCCGTATCGCCGGGGGGGCGGTCGCGTTTTTCGCCGGCGCGGCGGTTTTTCTTCGGCTCGGCCGGCTGGCCCGCGGATCCGCGTCGGCCGTGCGTCCTCCCGGGGCGGTGGAGGACGATCTTTTCCTGGCGCGCTGCGCCCGCTGCGGCCAATGTATCCGAAGCTGTCCGCAGAAGGTACTTCGCCCCTCTCAGGGGCAATGGGACGTTGGAACCCCGGTGGCCGATTTCACGGTCGGTTACTGCGATAACCAGTGTGATCGCTGTGGGGATGTCTGCCCCTCCGGCGCTGTTGTGCCCTTGACGGCCGAGCGGCGCTTGGCCCGACCGATGTCGGTTATCCGCCTTCACCTCGACAGCTGCCGACTGTGGTATGACAGGGAATGCCACTTGTGCTTAAACGAGTGCCCCACCGGGGCGATTCGCTATGAGTGGAATCAAGAGGAATACCTTCAGCTTCCGGTGATCGACCCGGCGCGCTGCAGCGGCTGTGGACGTTGCGTCCATTACTGTCCCGGGTACAATGGGAGGAAGGGGCTCGAGGCGCTTCCCCCGGAAGAGACGCCCTCCCCTGAATGATTCGAAATAAAAACATTGAAAGAGGAGGATTTCCTCGATGCCCGAACCGCTGAGTTTTTCGACTCGCCGAACCGAAATTGCCGGTGTGAGTGTCTTATCTCTGGCCGAACAATTTGGAACACCGCTTTACGTCTACGATGCCGAAATGATTCGGACGCGTCTGCGCGATCTGTCGATTTTTCCCGTGGTTCGCTACGCGCAGAAGGCGTGTTCGAATCTGGCGATCCTGCGGCTGATCCGCGGTGCCGGCGCTGTGGTCGACGCCGTCAGCGGGATGGAGATCGAGCGGGCGGTGGCGGCCGGCTGGCCGGCTGCCGCCGAACCCGGCTGCGTTCCGCCGATCGTCTACACCGCCGATATCTTTGATCGGTATACCCTCGATCTGGTAACGGGAAAGTACCCGGTTCACGTCAACTGCGGGTCGATCGACATGATTCACCAGTATGGCAGCCGTGTTCAGAACCGTGAAATCACGCTGCGCATCAATCCCGGCTTTGGGCACGGTCACTCACGCAAGACTAATACCGGAGGTCCTGGGGCAAAACATGGAATCTGGCACGAGCAGCTCGATGAGGCGCTCGCCGCCGCGGCGCGGTACCGGCTGCGGGTAACCGGACTTCATCTGCATATCGGTTCGGGGACCGATATGGAGCATCTCTCGAAGGTGGTCGACGCGATGGATGCCCTGGCCCGCCGGGTTGGAAGCGCCGTGACCTCGATCAGCGGCGGGGGCGGTTTGCCCGTCCCCTACCGGCCGGGAGAGGAGTTCGTCGATCTGGAGGTCTACGCGGCGCTTTGGAAAAAGAAGATCGATCAGCTCTCGGCTGTGTTTGGGCATCCGATCAGTTTCGAGATCGAGCCGGGCCGTTATCCGGTTGCCGAAAGCGGTTATCTCCTCTGTGAGATCCGCGCCGTCAAGCGTCAGGGCGAGAATCTCTTCTACTTGGTTGACGCGGGGTTCAACAACCTCATTCGTCCGTCGATGTACGGGTCATACCATCCGATCTCTATCGTCCGCCAAGCACAAAGTTCCGACCTGGGGGACAGGGACGTCATTGTCGGCGGGCCGCTGTGTGAGTCGGGGGATATTTTCACTCAGGCCGAAGGGGGATATGTCGAAAAACGAACTCTTCCTGCCGCTTCGGTCGGTGATTATCTTGTCCTGGAAAACGCCGGCGCTTACGGGGCTGTGATGGGGTCGAACTACAACACGCGCCCGATGTGCGCCGAAGTTTTGATCGATGGCGGCCGGGCGCGGCTGATCCGTGCGCGCCAGAGCTTCGATCAGATCGTTGAAAACGAGGAAAGGCAAGGCCTTTAAAAGGCCGCTTTCATGGGGAGGAACGACAAGTGCTCGTTAAGCTCAAGACATACACGCTGCGCGGTATCGACGCGCTTCCGGTCGAGGTCGAGGTCGATGTCGCCGCCCAGGGGAAACAGGCGACGATCACCTTAGTCGGGCTCCCCGAGATGGTCATTCGCGAGAGTGCGCACCGTGTCTCGCGCGCGATTGTCAATTCGGGGTTTCACCTTCCCGCGCACCCGATCGTGGTCAATCTCGCTCCCGCCGATCTCCCTAAGCATGCCTCGTCGTTCGACCTGCCGATAGCTCTGGGGATCATCGCCGCCGGTGGGGAGCTCCCGACCGACGAGCTGGGACATTGGGGGGTCGTCGGGGAACTGGCGCTGGATGGAATGCTTCGCCCTTGCAAAGGGGTTCTTTCGATGGCGCTGACTTTGGCTCGTCAGGGGGGGCTTCGCGGACTGATCGTCCCAGCGCAAAACGCTCCCGAGGCGTCGGTGGTGGAGGGTATCGAGGTGATTCCGGTCTCTCACTTAAGCGAGGCGGCCGACTTTCTCGCCGGCCGAATCTCGATCGAGCCGGTTCCGCCGCTTGGCTTGGAGCGTTTTCAGGAACTAAGCCGCTACGAAATTGACTACTGCGACGTTCGAGGACAGGAGATCGCCAAACGGGCCATGACTGTCGCCGCCGCCGGCGGGCATAACCTCTTGATGATAGGCCCTCCGGGGACGGGAAAGACGATGCTGGCCAAGCGATTCTCGACGATTCTCCCCCCGATCGAGCTGGACGAGGCGCTGGAAACCACCCGTGTCTACAGCGCGCTGGGATTGATTGTCGGCGATCGGCCGCTGATCGCGACCCGCCCGTTTCGCGAGCCGCACCATACGATCAGCGAGCAGGGACTTGTCGGAGGCGGGGCACAGGCGATGCCCGGAGAGATCTCCCTGGCGCACAATGGGGTCCTTTTCCTCGACGAGCTGCCGGAATTCAACCGCCGGACCCTCGAGGTCCTTCGCCAGCCGCTGGAAGACGGAAAGGTGACGATCGTCCGCGCCGCCCACACCGGGACCTTTCCGTCGAACTTTATCTTGATCGCCGCGCTGAATCCCTGTCCCTGCGGTTACTTGGGGGACGCGCGCAGGGCCTGCCGCTGTTCGCCGACCCAAATCGAGAAGTACCGCTCGCGGATCAGCGGCCCGCTTTTGGACCGAATCGATATTCATCTGGAGGTTCCTCCGATTGAGTATCGCGAGCTTTCGTCGCGCAAACCTGGGACTTCCAGCGAGGAGATGCGAGCCGCGGTACTAAAGGCCCGCGCCATTCAGAAGGAACGTTTCGCCCGAAGCACGGCGAGGTACAACGGTGATATGAACCATCGTCAGATTACCGCTTACTGCCGCATTTCACCGGTGGGGGATGCCATTTTGGAGGCGGCCACACGTGAATTCGGGCTTTCCGCGCGCGCTCACGACAAAATCTTGAAAGTCGCCCGGACCATTGCCGACTTGGAAGGGGAAGAGCAAATTACCGAGCAGCATCTCTACGAGGCGGTTGGCTATCGGTCGCTCGACCGAAAGATGTGGCGAGGGGCGTGATCCCCCTGTCTTTCCACGTGGAAGAACCCCTCCCAGCGGCGCTTGTTCTCCTCTGCCCGGAGGGATATAATGTAAGGGAAGTATTTCGCTCTTTTGCCCAAAGAGCCTCAATTTCCCCTTCTAGGCGATATGTCAAAGGCCAATAGAGATGAAACCCGACGATAATCCTTTTGTGATGCCCGAAACTGACGAGCCGACCAGCGGCCCTTCCGCCTCGACGGTTCCCCCTCCGTTCCCCAGCGCCCCGGCGCGGCCGCGCTGGACGCCCCCCCGCGAGCCGATCTGCGGCGGCTGCGCTCGTCACAAGGAACCGCGTGTCTTTATCCCGTTTCTGAAAAAGAGTATGACCGTGGCGCTGATCCTGCCGCTGGCGATCCTTTTGTTCTTTTTCGTCCTCGGTCTTCTCCTAAGCGGGATGAGGGTGATATCGACCATGTCGATGGGAGATGGGAGAACAGACATCGATAACCCGGACGTTACCGAGAAGGTACTCGCGGGGGACGATTTTCTCCCCCACAAGATCGCGATTCTTCCGATCGAGGGGATTATCACCGAAAACGAGGATGGGTTTATTCGCCAGGCGATCCGCACCGCCTACGAGGACGAAGATATCGAAGCGCTGGTTCTGCGTGTTAACTCACCCGGCGGAACGATCACTGGGTCTGATTACTATTACACCCTCTTGAAACAGCTCAAAGAAGAGCGCTCTATTCCGATCATCGTCAGCATGGGGCCGGTGGCGGCCTCGGGAGGGTACTACGTCTCGATGGCGGGAGACATAATCTTCGCCGAGCGCTCGACGACCACCGGTTCGATCGGCGTGATCTGCGAGATCCCCAACGCCTCGGGGCTTTGCGAGAAGATCGGTGTCACGATGAATAATATCACCAGTGGTCCGCATAAGGCGATGGGCGATTTCACCCAGCCGATGACCGACGACGAAAGGGCGATCTGGCAGGACCTGGTCAATGAGTCGTACCAGCAGTTCCTCGAGGTGGTTCGTGCCGGCCGGCCGAATCTGGGAAAGAAAGGAGACAACGCCTCGGAAAGGGAACCCTCCAAAACGGATACCGGGGAAGCGGCCGGCGAGGAGGATGACGATTTCTTCGGCTCAGACGAAGAAAGAACCGCCGCGTCCGGGCCCGCCGATCATTCGCTCGAGGCAATCGCCGACGGGCGTGTTTACACAGCCCCCCAGGCGCTTAAGCTGGGTTTGATCGATGAGATTGGGTTCTTGGACGATGCCATCAAGGCGGCCGAAAGCGCCGCCGGAGTCTCGCATGAGGAAACACAGGTGGTCCGTTACACGAAAAAAGAACCCTTGTTCAAGTCGCTTCTGGGCGAGGGGGAGGTTCGTTTTTTCCCCGCACATGGGAGCAAGGCCGATGCCCTGGTCGAGGCGTTCGCCACGCCGACCATCTACTGCCTGATGCCGGGCGCTCTTCCGATCGAAAGCGGTTCCGCTCGGTAATTCGCGTTCGATCGTTCCGCGAGATTAACAAAACGAGATAAGAAGTGAGAGCACGATGAACGAACTTGCCGCTCAGGGGACTCCCGACCTGTTTTACTTGATCTTCATGATTCCTCCGATGCTCTTGGCCGGTTGGGCTCAGTCGCAGGTGAAGAGCCGCTATATGGCCGCCCGAACGATGCCGGCTTCCTGTACCGGGGCACAGGCCGCGCGGCGGATTCTCGATTCCTCTGGATTGCAAAGTGTCAGGATCGAAGAGATCGAGGGGACGTTGACCGATCACTACGACCCTCGGATGAAGGTCCTGCGCCTGAGCAGCGATATCTATCATGGGCAGACCTTGGCTGCGGTCGGGATCGCCGCCCACGAAGCCGGTCACGCTATTCAAGACGCGACCCACTATCCGCTGATGGTGATTCGCCAAATGGCGGTCCCGATGGCGAGTATCGGAGGCGGCGCGGGAATGTCGATCGTCGCCGTCGGCGTGGCGCTTGGGGCGATAGGGCTGGTCCTCCTCGGAGTTCTCCTCTTCTCCGGGGTAGCGATTTTTCAGCTGGTCAACCTCCCGGTGGAGTACAACGCCAGTGCCCGCGCCAAACAGATTCTTCCTCAATTGGGGATCGTTTCGGAAGGGCAGATGCCGATGATCCGCAAAGTGCTCGGTGCCGCCGCCCTAACGTATGTCGCCGCGACGCTCTCGGCTGTCATGCAGGTCCTCTACTTTGTGGCGCGGCTGTTTGCCGGCTCTCAGCCGCGCCGCCGTTAGCGGGGAAGGAGACCTAAGTTTAACGGCGGTTGACTTAGAGGGTTAAAAGTTTATACTTTACCCAAACCAGCTGTTGTTTTTATCGTGA
>CADBTE010000150.1 GCA_902797455.1 uncultured Planctomycetota bacterium
CGCCGACCAGCGCGACAGCGGCGAAAAACGCGCCCGGGCCGAAAAGCGTCTGGAGGTATTCGGCGGCCGTTCGCTGGAAATGCTCCAAGCGGCGCTGAGCTATGCCGGGGAAAGAGGAGAGCTTCTTCTGCATACCGGGGATATGATCGACTTTGTCACCGCCAAGAACCTCGATCTGACCCGTGAGACGCTGGCCGATCGAGACTGCTTCCTCAGCGCGGGAAACCACGACTTCTACCCTATGCAGGGGGACGGCGCCGTTCAAGACGAGGAATACAAAGCGCGCGCGATCAAAGACGCTCAGCCCGCCTTCCCGAACGATATGCGCTTTTGTGCCCGCGTCGTCAACGGCGTCAATTTTGTCGCGTTCGACGACGCCTTCTACTATGTCGCCGACGACCTGATCGACCGATTCAAGGCCGAGGCCGCCAAAGGGCTGCCGATGGTCGCTATGTGCCACTGCCCCCTGTACACCCCCGAGCTGTACAAACACTGCGTGGACAGCCGCGGCGACCATGTCGCCCTGATTGTCGGCGCCTCCGACCAGGAGATGGCCCACTACCCCGAGAAGTACTTCCAGCGCTATCGGTGGGGGCACGACGATCAGATCGCCACCCGGGCGTTTGTCGATTACCTCCGGCAAGAGCCGCGGCTGGCGGCGGTCCTGTGCGGGCATCTGCACTTCCCCTGGCAGGGACAGTTCTCGGATACCGCCCGGCAGTTCATCGCCGGGGCGAATTTCAAAGGCGAGGTGAATGAAATTAAGTTCGTGCCGGCGGCCTAGCCGGTTCGGCCCAACAGATAAGAATCTAAAGATTTATGAACAGACGCGAATTCCTCACCCGCTCGGCCGCCGTGTGCTCGGCCGGCTGGCTTTCCCGATACTTTCCCCTCCGGGCGGAAGAAGAAACCCCCGCGCTGGAGATTACCGAGCTGACGATTCCGCTGCCGATCGAGCGGGAGTTCTCGGCGCTGCATATCTCCGATACGCACCTGACCTTCGCCGATGATCGGGACACCGAAAAAAATCGCGCCCGGGCCGAGGTACGTCTGGAAGTCTTCGGCGGCAGACAGCGGGAGATGCTGCGGGCGTCACTCGACTATGCCCGGCAGCGGGGGGAGCTTTTGCTCCATACCGGCGATATGATCGACTTTGTCACCGCCAAGAACCTCGATCTGACCCGCGAGGCGCTGGCCGAACAAGATTGTTTCGCCAGCGCGGGAAACCACGACTTCTATCCGACGCAGGGGGACGGCGACCGGGAGGACGAGGAGTATAAAGCGATCGCGTACGATCGGGTTCAGGCGGCCTTCCCGAACAACCTGCGCTTCGCCGCCCGTGTGATCGGCGGTGTCAACTTCGTCGCGTTCGACGATGTGTTTTACTATGTCGCCGACGATCTGATCGACCGCTTCAAGGCCGAGGCCGCCAAGGGGCTGCCCATCGTCGCTATGTGCCACTGCCCCCTGTACACCCGTGAGCTGTTCGAGCTGAATATCGGTCCCAACCGCGACCGGGTCGCCTATATCGTCGGCGCTTCCGACGAGGAGATCGCCCACTACCCCAAGTGGTGCTTCAAGTGGGGGTACAACCAGCAGCGAACCAACGATACGACCCGCGCGTTTTTGGATTACCTGCGGGAAGAAAAAGCGCTCAAAGCGATCCTGTGCGGGCATCTGCACTTCCCCTGGCAGGGACAGTTCTCGGAAACCGCCAGGCAGTATATCGCCGGCGGGAATTTCAAGGGACAGGCCAGCGAGATTAAGTTTGTCCCGATGGCGTAACAACATCATCCGCCCGGCGGCATAGAGGATACCCTATGAACAGACGTGAATTCTTAAGCGCCTCGGCGGCGGTGTGCTCGGCCGACTGGCTCCTCCGGGGGCTGGGGGTCGGCGCCGAGGAGAAGACGGCCGATCTGAAAATCCACGAAATCACCATCCCCCTCCCGATCGAGCGGGAGGTGACGGCGCTGCATATTTCCGATACGCACCTGGCCTACGCCAACGACCGGGACAACGACGCGATGCGCGATATCGCCGCCAAACGGCTGAAGGCGTTCGGGGGAAAGACCCTCGAAATGCTGCGCGCCTCGGTCCTCTGCGCGCAGCAGCGCGGGGAGCTTCTGCTGCATACCGGGGATATGATCGACTTTGTCACCGATGAGAATCTCCGCCTCACAAGCGAGGCGCTGGCCGATCACGACTGCTTCGTCAGCTCGGGGAATCATGAGTTCGCCCTGTGGGGAAGTGAACAAAATGTCGGAAGAAGTGAAGACGAGGAGTATAAAACGCTCTCGTTCGACCGGGTCCAGGCCGCCTTCCCGAACGATCTGCGCTTCTGCGCCCGCCAGGTTGGCGGGATCAACTTTGTGGCGTTCGACGATGTCTATTACTACGTCGCCGACGATCTGATCGACCGCTTCCGGGCCGAGGCGGCCAAGGGCTTGCCGATTGTCGCCATGTGCCACTGCCCCCTGTATACCCCCGAGCTGTTTGACTATTCGCTCAGCAAAGACGGGGAGAAGGTCGCCTACGTGATCGGCGCCCCGGACGAGAAGATGAAGGCCGCCGGCTACCCCAATCACCGCTTCCGCCAGCAGCGGACCAACGCCGTTACCCAGGCGTTTTTGGACTACCTCAAAGAAGAGCCGCAGCTAAAAGCGATCCTCTGCGGCCACCTGCACTTCCCCTGGCGGGGGAAGTTCTCCGAAACCGCCGAGCAGTATGTCGTCGGCGGAAACTTCTTCGGCGAGGCGAACGAAATTCATTTCGTGCCGATGGGGTAAAAGACACACCCGTACCGGCGAACAAACCGGGGATTTCTAAGAAAATCCGGCTCTTCACCCGTTTTGGGGGAGTCCCTTTTATGGCGCCAACTGCCGTATCACCTTGTCCGGCAACGCCTCATAGCTGCCCTCCATATCCATAGACAACGTTCTCCCC
>CADBTE010000151.1 GCA_902797455.1 uncultured Planctomycetota bacterium
GAGGGGATCGAGGGTATGGTTAAGGCGGCCGAGGAGCAGCCGCAGGTCGCCTCGAAGGTCTTCCCGCTGAGCAGCCCGATCGCCGCGCAGCTTGCCCACCCCCTGCAGCAGCGCCTTCCTCAATCGACGGTGACGGTTTCGTCTCCCGCCGAGCTGATTGTCTTTGGCACGACCGATGATCTGGCCAAAGCCGAAGAGTTCTTAAAAGGGGTCGACACCACGGAAGGGGCCGCGGAGACACGCCGTTTCGCGCCGGTGACGATTCCTCCCGATTCGCTCTATCCGCGCGCGTCGCTGATCAGTCAGCTGGTCACGAGCTTTTCCCCCAGCGGGGGATACGCCTATCCGGGCGCCTCGGGAAATCAGATCGTCCTGTACGGGACCAATCGGATGATCGAGCGGATGACCGAGTATCTCGAGGCCTGCGCTTCGGCCAAAGAGAAAGAGTATTACCAAACCTACCCGGTTAAGAATCTGAGCGTCACCGTGGTGATCGATATGCTTCTGCGGCTGTGCCCGAACGCCACGATCACCCCGAACGGTCAAAATCGGATGATTACCGTCTTCGGTTCGGTCTTTGTTCAAAAGCAGGTGGAAGAGGCGCTCGCGCAGATCGACGTTCAGCGGGCCGACGGGAATGAGTTCGAGATCCGCTACTACGAGCTCGGATCCCTCCCGACGTCGGCTTACGGACATATCTACCATATCATCTACACCTACATCGTATCGCAGACCCCTCAGGCGTCGATGATCCCCGATATCAGCGGTCGACAGATCGTCGTCGTGGCGACGCGTCAGGAGCAGGAGGCGATCGGTCAGTTTGTGGATACCACCCTTAAAAATTTCGAGGCGAACGCCCCGCTTCTGGAGGTCTATCGCTTAAAGTCGATCAACCTCTCGGCGGTTGTCAAGGTGGTTCAGTCGGTGACCCCGTCGGTAGTGATCTTCCCGGGGAAGCGTCCCGACGAGTTCTTCGCCTGGGCGATCCCGTCCGATCATGAACGGCTGCGTCATACGCTGGCTCAGCTCGAATCGATCGACGAGGAGGGCCCGCGGGGGATGCTTCCGAAGATATACTCCCTCGATAAGCGGGCTTTGGAGTCGGTCCTGCCGCGGCTGCGCGAAAGTATCCCGACGGCGGTGATCTACCCGCTGGCGGATAACCGCGTCATCGTCTGGGGGTCCGACGCCGAGCATCGCCTCGCCGCGGAGCTTCTTGGGGTGGTCGCCGAGGCGTTCCCCGAGCTGACGGTGGCCAAATACTCGCCGGTTCATGTTCCCCTGACCGATCTTTACTATTTCCTGCTCAGGAAGTACACCACCGACGCCATTATCTACCCGTCCGAATCGGGGGATCTGATCGTTCGCGCGCCGCGGGATCTGCAGGAGAAGATCGCCGGCGAGATAAAGCAGTTCGATGTTCCTACTGCCGAAGAGGCCCGTCCGACGGCGAAGGCCTACGATGTCAGTTCCATTCCGACCGCGTCGCTTTCCTCCGTGATCCCGAATATCCTGCGGGTTGTCCCCGAGGCGATCTTCCTCCCGACGCAGACCCCGGGGTACTTCGTCATCTACGCGCGTCCCGAGGCCCAGAAGAAAGTCGCCGATCTGGTCAGCGAGATGGTCAAGGTCCAGCCCTGGCTGAAGACCCGGACGGAGCGCTACACGCTTAAGAATATCTCTCAGACCGGGGCGATCACGCTGCTGAGGCCGCTGGCCCCCGCGGCCGTTATGGTGCCGGGGACCGAGCATAATCAGCTCATCGTTTCGGCCAAAGAAGAGGAGCATGAGCGGATCGCCGAGGCGCTGGAGAAAGCCGCCGGTCAAGGCGACGGCAATTTGGTGAACCGTATTTACCATCTCGAACGGGCCGATCTGACCCGGGCGCAAACGGCGCTGATGACGCTCTATCCGACGGAAGTTCGCTGCCTCATCGATCCGCTGGCCCACGCGCTGACGGTCAACGCCTCGCCGGAATATCAGAAGAAGGTCGAGGATTTCCTCGCCGAACTGGACCGGGTTGACGAGGCAACCCAGCCAAAGGTCGAGACCTTCAGTCTGACGGGGGTCAACCCGACGGTGGTGATGACGCCCCTTAAGAGCTTCTACGCCACCGACCCGAACTTCCAGGTACACTACGATACGGCGTATCGGACACTGGTGGTCCGCGGATCGCAAAAGCAGATCAACTTCGCCAACGCCTTGATCGACCGCATCCGCACCGGCGGACTGAGTGACCCGACGCTGGTCTTCAAGACCTACACGATGCGCAATCCGTGGTCGTTCTACACCATTCGGAACGTCTTTGCCAACCAGGGACGCGATCTGTATATGTTCCAGGACTACTCCACCGGGAAACTCCTGGTGATGGCCCGTCCGGAGGAGCATCAGGTGATCGACGATATCCTTACGGCGATGGCGCCGGAGAAGACGCAGCTGGAGATCTTCGATCTGGTCTATGTCGACCCGACGACCGCTTACAACATTATCTCGACGATGCTGGAAAACGACGGTTCGTTCGTCGATGTGCAGTACGACGCCTCGAGCAACCGGCTCTATGTCCGGGCGAACGCTCACAAGCTTGAGGAGATCCGCCGCTTCCTGATCGAGGCCGGAGAGAAAGACCTCGAGAAGAAAGGGCCGATCAGCGACACCACCTCTTCCCGGCCGAACGTCTCCCCCGTCAGCACCGTTCCCGCGGCGCTCGGCGCGCCGGCGGCGCCGGCCGGCGGCGATGCCGCGCCCAGCGTAACGGGGTCGGGCGCCATGCGGACGATCCGTGCCGGCGGCGCCGACCTTCGGCAGGCCGTCGCCGAGGTTCAAAAGCAGTGGTCGCTCAAGAACCCGATCAGCGTCTTAGAGCAGGGGGATTCGGTGATCCAAACCCGTCCGGACGCCCCGGCTGAGGAACAGCCGGCTCAGCCGTCCGCCGAAACCAAAGAGCCGCCCGCCGAGGCCAAGGAGCCGCCCGCCGCCGAGCAGCCCACCAGCGCGGTGGGGCGGGTGAAAAAGTGGGCCGCGGCGATGTCGATCGCCCCCGTTTCGGGCGCGGCGCTGATGGAGTGGGTGCCTGCCGAGCAGCCGCCCGAGCAGCCGGCCGCCGAACAGCAGGAAGTGGCGCCGGGAATCTACGCGGTGATGGGGCAGGACGGTTCACTGATGATCACCTCCAGTGATACCGAGGCCCTCGAGAAATTCCAAGAGGCGCTGCTTGCCGCGGTCGCGCAGCAAAGGGAAGCCAAACAGCAGACCCAGGAGCGGCCGCAAAGCCAGGCCGACAGCTCCGGCGGCGGTTCCTCGGACAGCCAGAACGAAACCGCCCCGAGCGCGGCGAGTTTCGGCGATGAAAAGAACGTGCGCACGCTTGCCCGGCAAAACGTCGAGGCGGCGCGCGCCAAGCTGGTGATGGAAGACAAGAACTTCTCGGTCTACAAGGTCGAGGAGGTGAGTGTCGATATTCTGCTCTCCCGGCTGACCTACTACATGGCCGATCGAATCAACCCTCCGCAGTCGGCTTTTACCCCATCGGCCGCGAGCTTAGCGCGCGGGATCACGATGAAGACGATCTCTTCCGGCCCGCGTTTGACCTTTACGCCCGATCGGGTACTCAACACGATCATGGTGAAAGGGAACAAGGTCGACCGGGACGAGGCCGGCGCGATGATTACGCTCTTGGATCGTCCGGAGCTCTTCCCGCAGCCGATCACCAAGCCGTTCAAGGTGCCGGTCAAGAACACCACGGTTCAGAAGATGGCGACCCAGGTGCTCAACGCCTTCCAGCAAAAGTTCATCAACATGCGGCTGCCCGGGAATCAGGTGCCGCGTGTCTCGCCGAACACCGAGACGAACACACTGGAGATCTACGCTCCCGAGTCGCTGGCGATGGAGATTGCCGAGTACGTTAAAGAAACCGACGAGGAGATCCTCCGCGACCCGAACCGCAAGCAGGTTCAGGTGGTTAAGCTCCAGCATATCAACTCGAGCGTTCTGCAAAAATACCTGACCAGTCTGCGGGCCAGCCAGTATCAGTTCAACTTCACGACCCCCTATATGTTCAATCCGAACAGCTATTACCGCCGCGTCCCGGGACAGTGACCGGTGGTTTCGGGGAAAACAAAGAAGCGAAAGAGATGTGAAGCGATGGAACCAAGCACCCTCTTCACCGCGGTGGTCGACGGCGATACCGACCTCGTCCTGGAGGAAGTTCGCTCGATGGTCGCCTCCGGGGTTCGCCCCGAGGCGATTCTTCAGGAGCATCTCCTTCCCGCGATGGAGGAGGTGGGGCGTCTCTACGACGAGGGGGACTATTTTGTCCCCGAACTGATGATCTCCTCCGAGGCGATGAAGGGGGCGATGGAGCAGCTCGACCCGCTGCTGAAAGCCGGCGGGGTTCAAAAGCTCGGCCGCGTCGTGATCGGGACCGTTTCGGGGGATATGCACGACATTGGGAAGAACCTGGTGGCGGCGATGCTCGAGGGGAACGGATTCGACGTCACCGATCTGGGGGTCGATGTCGCGCCGAAGCGTTTCGTCGAGACGGCGCGGGCCCTTTTGGACGCCGCTCCCGAGAACGCGCCGGTGCTGATTCTTCTTTCCGCGCTTTTAACGACGACGATGCCTCAGATGAAGACGGTCGTCGAGCTGGTGGCCGCCTCCGGACTGAAGGAAAAGGTTCGAGTGCTCATCGGAGGGGCTCCGGTGACTCAGGGATACGCCGACTCGATCGGTGCCGACGGCTACAGCGACTCGGCCTATTCGGCGGTGAAACTGGCGCGCGGGTTCTTCGCGTAGACGCGCTTTTCGTCCCTGACAAGGCTTCCCGGTACGGAAAACTCCGGGCGCTGCGGCCGCGGCGGGACAAGCGGTCTTGTTTTTTTCGGTGATGTTGTGTAAAATAGGTAATTGTTGCGGATTGCGAAGATCTCGGGAAGAAACTATGCCGGAAGAAGATTTTTTGTTTATCTCTCCCCAGTTTTCCCTGCCTCTTCGCGATATCGAGATCACCTACGTACGCAGTTCCGGCCCCGGGGGTCAGAACGTCAACAAGGTCTCGAGCAAGGCGGTTCTCCGCTGGCCGATGCGCGGCTCCGCGCTTGACAGCGAGGCACAAGAGAGGTTCGCCGCCCTTTATCCCTCGGCGGTGACACTCCGAGGCGAGGTGGTGCTTCAGTCTCAGGTGTTTCGCGACGCGCCCAAAAACCGCCGCTGTTGTCTGGAAAAGCTTCGGACGATGCTTCGCGCCGCGCTGACGAAACCAAAAAAGCGCCGTCCGACCCGTCCCACCCTCGGCTCCGTTCGAAGGCGGCTGGCGGCCAAGGCGCGGCGCTCCGAGCAAAAACAACTTCGCCGCCCTGTACGCGGCGACCAGTAGCCGCCGGCTTTTTTATGTCCGGCTTTAAACCAAATTCTTCAGGAAAGGGACTACTATTATGGGAATCGGAATCGTCGGAATCATCCTGATTGTCGCCGTGGTGATCGTGATGATGATCATCGGCATCTATAACGGGCTGGTTCAAAAGCGCAACGCCTACAAAAACGCCTTTGCCCAGATCGATGTCCAGCTCAAGCGCCGCTACGACCTGATCCCGAACCTGGTCGAGACGGCCAAGGGATACATGAAGCATGAGCGCGAGACGCTCGAGGCGGTAATCAGCGCGCGCAACGCGGCGTACAGCGCCAACAACAACGCGGTCGCCAACCCGGGCGATCCCAGCGCGATGAAGGCGCTGGCCGGCGCCGAAAGCCAGCTCAACGGCGCTTTGAGCCGTCTGCTGGTCACCTTCGAGGCGTATCCCGATCTGAAGGCCAATCAGAATATGCTTGCCCTTCAGGAAGAGCTGACCTCGACCGAGAACAAAGTCGCGTTCGCCCGTCAGGCGTACAACGACGCGGTCACCGTCTACAACAACGGGCGCGAGACCTTCCCGCAGAATATCGTCGCGGGGATGCTTGGCTTTCAGCCGGCGGCCCTTCTGGAGATCGAGAATAAGGAGGAGCGAGTTGCGCCGAAAGTCAGTTTTTAGTCTCGGGGTTCTTCTTTTTGCCCTCATCGCGTCGGCCGCCTGCCTCCATGGCGCCGGCGCCGCCGAGCCGGTGGAGATTCCGCGTGCTTTTCCCGCGGGAACCTACTCGATGAATCAGGAGTATTTTTCCTCCCTCATCCGTACACTGGCCGGGGTGAAAGAGACGCTCCAAGAGCGGATCAATCTCTATTGGCGGGTGACGGTCGAGCAGACCGACGCCGGAAGCGAGATGACGCTGGAGCTTCGCCGCGCCACCTATCTTTCGCGTGACGTTCACCAATGGGTTCGTCCGGAGACCTTCGATACCGACACCGAGGGAAAAACCGAAGAGATCGAGGCGGTCTACCGGCTTCTGCGCTCCGCGACGATCAAGATCACCTTCGACGCGTCGATGGCGGTCGTGAAAATCGAAGGGGCCGCCCCCCTTTGCGAGAAGCTCTCCGCCTCTGCCGAGAAGGTCCGCTTAGCGGCGGTCACCGCGGGGATGCTCGACGAAAAGTCGCTGACCGACTCCTACGCCCAGCTGTCGTTCCTTCTCCCCCAGGGGAAGGTTTCCGTCGGCGATCATTGGACCAACAGCGTGGCGCTGACCCTTCCTTTGACCGGCCGCACCGATGTCACCTGGGAGACGGAGTTCCTTAGGGAGGAGACCGTCGGTTCGGACCATCTCGCGACGCTGGCCGGGCACTGTCATCTGATGCTCGACGACCTGACCTCGGTCACGACCGACCTGACCGCCGTCTACAACACCGCCGACGGCCTGAACACGGAAATGACCACCCGTTCGGTCGTTTCCCGCACCGAGACCAAGATGGTCAACGACAAAGAGTGGGAACTGCGCACCGTTGGGATGGTCCAGGGGAGCCAGACGATTACCCGATATGGAAGGTAAGGGAAAGTTAAATCGCCCGATACCTCAAGGTAATCTTTCCCCGCCGCCGCGTATGAATTTTTAAGGGGCGTATACAAAATTTTCGGATAAGGGGCTATAATAGTTCCTGAAGAGATAAAAAACTCTCCCCCGAACGTTCTCGCTTTGGGGGAGAGAGGGTGTTTTTCGCACGTGCGCCGCGTCTTTAGGGACGGCGGCGCTTGATTTTTGATAAAAGAGGATATACGACATATGTCTGACTCGGTTATAACACGCAAGTCCTACGACGCGCTTCGTCAAGATATCGAACGGCTTGAAAATGAAGAAGTGCCGGAACTCCGTGATCGGATCGCCAAGGCCCGCGAAGAGGGAGACCTTAGCGAGAACGCCGAGTATCACGGCGCCCGTGAGCGGCTGGCGCTTATGCTGGCGAAGATCGACAAAATGAAGAGCCAGCTGTCGCACGCCCGAATCATTGACGTCGGCACGGGCCCGGCCCCCGATTACATCGACCATTACCGCCGCTTCAAGGTCCTTCGGCTCAACGACAACAAGACGATCGAGTACACCCTGGTGGGGGAACTCGACGAGGACTTCGCCGCCGGGAAGATTCCGAGCAACTCCCCGCTGGGGCAGGGGTTTATCCGGAAGAAGCCGGGAGACGAGGTGAGTATCCGGGTACCGGTCGGGATCAGGAAGTTCAAGGTGCTGGAGATCAACATCGATTCCGAGCAAGATTCCTAAAGCGAAAAAAAGCAGGTTTTACCTGCTTTTTTTTATGAAGGGCGCCGGAGGGAACCCATTTCGCCGAGGCGCTAGGTCGCCGGGGTGTTGATCTCCTCGAGAATCGCCTCCCGCGCGGCGGCCAGGGCCGGGTCACTGGCCAGCTGCCGTTTGATTTGGCTTTCGCCATGCATCACCGTGGTGTGGTCCCGTCCGGCGAACCACATTCCCAGTTCGGTGTAGGTCGAGCCCAAAAGCTCCCGGGCCAGGCAGATCGTCATATTGCGTGCCGCCACCGCGGTTTTGCGGCGTGACTTGCTTCTCATTTCCGAGAGTTTTACCGTAAAACGCTTGGCGGTCACCCGAGCGATCGTCTCGATATCGACCACCGGCGCCGGCTGGCGTTCGTCCAGGAACAGGCGCACCTTCCCCGGCGCCGGCGGGGACTGGGGCCAGTTGAACAGCTCCGCCATCTGCCGCATCGCGCCGAACATTCCGCCGACAGTCGGCGGAAGCCGGTCGACCAGCAGACCGAAGGTCTCCGGTCCAAGGGCGATCTTCATTTTCGAGGCGAATCGTTCGACCAAAATCGCGCGGCTTTCCCGCTCGGGAAGCGCGAAATGGATCAAAAGCCCCCCGAAGATCCTTGCCCGAAGCGCCTCGACTAAGGGGGTCTGTTCCTGAGGAATATCGATGAGCGTGAGGATCACCGTTGTTCCCGCGCGCCCGGCGCGGTCCAGCAGGGGGAGGAGGTTCTCCAGAGCGACCGGTGAGGCGATCACCGGCTCGATCGCGTCGAGAACCAGGAGGCCGCAGTCGTTAAAGAAGTTCTGAAATTCGGTTCCGGTCCGGTTCGAGACCGAGTCGAGGAGTGTCCCGAGGAAATCGGTTCCGGGAATGAGGATCGCCTTGCGATCGGGATGCAGGCGGCGGTATTCCCGGCAGATACCTCCCGCCAGGGCGCTTTTTCCGCTCCCCGAGGGGCCGAAGAAGATGATCGGCGAGAGATTCGGGACATTGGTGATCGGCATATAGTCGATGATGGGCGGAAACTCCTCGGCGCTTTCCTCGGGGAAGAGGGGGTACGACAGGCGCGAAAAGGGGGAATCGGCGTCGGAGACGGCCTGTTTTTTGGCGCTTCGACGGCGCGAGGCGCGCACCTGGCGCGACAAATCAATCGTGTGGGGAGAATCGGCGAAGAAGGGGACGCCGCCCAGGATCCAGCTGGCGGCGGTTTCGGCGAGGCGGTTCTCCGGCCCGACAAGAAACCCCCCAAGCACCCCGAGCGGGTCGACTGGATCGCGCGGCTCTTCCGGGGGAAAACGAAGCCAATGGTGCTGGCTGTCAAGCGGGGGATGGGATGGTTGTGAACACATTTTCCACCTGTCGTCGAACCTATCATAACGGCCGTTCGATGAAATGAACAGGGAGAGGCAGGGTTAAAGAAGAAAAGCTTTCTTATAAAAATAGGGAAAATTCCGGATATAAAAGATAGGTTCTCTAAAAAAGGGGGAGATAACCGGGAGAACATGATTGACGATCTCTCTTGCAAGGGTTAATTTATACTAGCTAGGGAAATAAGATAAAATAAGGGGTGTTCTATGGCCAAACGGCTTAACTATCTCGGAATTCTCAATCGCCAGGGTCTCATCAGCGCTACCCAGTTCAAGGAGGCGCAGGAGCTGGCCACATCGACGGGGATCACCGTTCAGGACGCGCTGGTCAAGCTCGAATACGTTACCAGCGAACAGGTGGCGCGCGCCATCGCGGCCGAGTACGGCAAGCAATACGTCGATCTGTCCAACGCCGCTATTCGTCCGGCGGTGCTGGAATTGATCAGCGAGTCGATTGCCCGCGAGAACACGGTGATCCCCTACGAGGAAGACGGCGAAACGCTCCAGGTTGTGGTGGCCGATCCCAACAACATGGAGGTCTTTGAGAAGCTGCGCTTTATCCTCCAGCGCCCGATCGAGGCGCTGGTATCGACCCGCGAAGGGATCCAAGAGGCGATCAACACCCACTACGGAAAGAACATCGCCGAGTCGGCGGACTCGATGATCCACGAACTGACCGATACGGCGATCAACTTCACCGAGCTGGAGACCAGCGACGACCCAACCAGCGCGACGGTGGGAAGCAGCGAAAGCGACGCGCCGATCGTTCGTCTGTGCGACCAGATCATCTCCGAGGCGGTTCAGCTGCGCGCTTCCGATATCCATATCGAGCCGTTCGAGGACCGTGTCCGTATCCGCTACCGTATCGACGGTCACCTGGTCGAGCGCGAGGCGCTGGCCAAACGATTCCAGGGGGCTCTTCTTTCTCGTTTTAAGATTCTGGCGAAACTCGATATCGCCGAACGGCGCCGTACCCAGGACGGGCGTATCAAGCTGACCATCGGAGAGAAAGACCTCGACCTGCGCGTGTCGGTCATTCCGACCAACCACGGCCAGTCGATCGTCATGCGTATCCTCGATAAGGACAACATCCGCGTCTCCCTCGTCCAGCTTGGCTTTTCCGAGCGTGATTACAAGCGTTTCACCTCGCTGATCGCCCGTCCGAACGGGATCATCCTCGTGACCGGGCCGACCGGGTCGGGGAAGACCACCTCTCTTTACGCGGCGCTCAACGAACTGAACACCCCGACGCGCAAGATTATCACCGCCGAGGACCCGGTCGAGTATTATCTGCCGGGGATCAATCAGGTCGAGATCAAACACCAGATCGGACTGGACTTCGCGGCGGTCATTCGTTCGATGCTCCGTCAGGCGCCGAATATCATTCTCGTCGGTGAGATGCGCGACTTAGAGACGGCGCAGATGGGTATTCAGGCGTCGCTGACCGGGCACTTGGTCTTTAGTACCCTGCACACCAACGACGCGCCGGGGGCGATCACCCGTCTGGTCGATATGGGGGTTCCCCCTTATTTGGTCGCCAGTTCCGTGATCGGGATCATGGCTCAGCGTCTGGTCCGCCGGGTCTGCCCCAAGTGCGCCCGTCCCTACACCCCGACCGACGCCGAGCTGGAGGCGGCCCACATCACTCCCGAAATGGCGGCCAAGGCGACCTTCCTCAAAGGGAAGGGGTGTGTTTCGTGCAATAAAAGCGGTTATCGCGGGCGTCAGGCGATCTTCGAGCTGATGATGATGTCCTCGAAGATTCGCGAGCTGACGTTCCGCAACGCCTCGACGACAGATATTCGCCGCACCGCCCGCGGCGAGGGGATGCATGTTCTGTTCGAGGATGGGATTATCAAAGTCCTCAAGGGGATCACCACCATCGAAGAGGTACTTCGCGTGGCGCGTCTGGAAGAGGAATAAAAGGAGATAGGCAAACAAAGGAAAAACGATGGGAACGATCTTAATCGATAAACTGCTCGAGACCGTAGTGGTCCGCGGCGCCAGTGACCTTCACCTCGCTGTCGGGCAGCCGCCGGTGCTGCGTCTGCACGGCCATTTGGTCAAACTGGAGACCAAGGTTCTGGAACCGAGCGATACCGTCTCGCTGATGAAATCGATCACCCCGCAGCGCTGCCAGCAAGAGCTGCAGGAGCGCGGCGGCACCGACTTCGGGTTCGCCTTCGGCACCAAGGCGCGTTTTCGTGTCTCGGTCTTTAAGCAAAAGGGGAATACCGGGCTGGTCCTGCGCCAGATTCCGACCGAGCTTCTGACCATGGAGCAGCTGGGAACCCCGCCGGTGATGATCGACTTGATTATGCGCCCCCGAGGCCTGATTCTGGTGACCGGGCCGACCGGGTCGGGCAAGTCGACGACGCTGGCGGCGTGTGTCGACTATCTCAACACAAACGTCGACCACCATATCATCACGATCGAGGACCCGATCGAATTTTTCCACTATCACAAAAAATCGACGGTCAACCAGCGTGAGGTCGGCGTCGACGTTATGTCGTTCGCCGACGCGATCCGCGCGGCACTGCGTCAAGACCCCGACGTCATCCTCGTCGGTGAAATGCGTGACCTCGAGACGATCGAGGCGGCGATCACCGCCGCGGAAACCGGGCACATCGTCTTCGGCACCCTTCACACCACCGGCGCTCAGGGGACGGTCAACCGTATCATCGACGTCTTCCCGACGAACCAGCAGGATCAGATCCGTACCCAGCTGTCAACCTCTATCCTCGGCATCCTCTCTCAGCAGCTTCTGCCGCGTATCCAGGGGGGGCGGGTCGCCGCCTACGAGATGCTGGTGGTGACCCCCGCTATCGCGAACCTCATTCGTGAGAACAAGACGTTCCGTATCAA
>CADBTE010000152.1 GCA_902797455.1 uncultured Planctomycetota bacterium
AAGAAGTCCTCTTCGGGGAAGTCGCCGATGTCGGCCGCCTTGATATTGTTCTGTTTGGCGTAATCCCTGGCGGCGGAGCCCTCTTCGGCGTAGATCGTTTGCCCGGGCCCCTCGAAAGGATTAAAGCCGCGGAAGGCGTCTTCCTCGATGACACGGACCGCCGCCGGTACTTTGATGGAACGAAGAACTCTGCAATCCTCAAACGCGCCGGCTTCGATCGTCGTGACCTGCTCGGGGACGACCGCCGATTTCCTCGGCCAGGCGGCGGGGCAGAGGATCAGGTGGGAAAGATCTTTGGAGAACAACACGCCGCAGTTGCTGCGGAAGAACGGGTTTTCGGGGTCGACGTCGATCCGCCGCACAGAAGGACAGTTGTCGAAGCAGCGGTCGAACCCCTGAACCGACTTCGGGATCCGAATCTTCACGAGCGACTTGCATCCGGCGAACGCCCGATCCCCCATGCTGCGAAGCGAGTCGGGGAGCAAGAACTCGCGCAGATTCTCGCAGACGAGGAACGCGCCCTGCTCAATTGTCCGAACCGAGTTCGGGAAGATGACCCGTTCGAGGTATTTGTTTGTCGCGAAGGCGTACGGGGCGATCATCTCGACCGAGTCGGGGATTCGGAAGGTACCGTCCCTCTTCGCGAGGGGATAGCTGACCAAGACCCGCGCGTCATTTTTGCAGAGAACCCCATCGACCGCGCGGAAGACCGGGTTGGCCGGGTCGACGTGGAATGACTTCAGCAGCGCGCACCCATAGAAAAGGGTGACGTTTTTTAAACAGGGGGTATCGGCCGGTTCACACAACAGCTCGATTTCGCGAACCGAGGCGCCCAGATGAATCGACTGTAGGTAAGCGCTCGAGAGGAAGGCGCCCCGGCCGATGACCTCGACCGTCTCGGGGACATCGAAATGAGAGTCGTCGCGCCCGCCGGGATACAGGACCAGGCGTTTCATATCGCTGGAGTAGAGGACACCGTCAACGGATCGATAACGCTCTTGGGCGGGGGCATTTTCTTCCGCCTGGATTTCCCCTGCCGGCCGGGGCGCCTCGGCGGGGGAGAGTGTTCCGAGAACCTCCAGCCGCTCGAGCGATTCCACTTTCATAATTGCCCTGGGGTGAATCGTCTCGATCAAACGGGGAAATTGGATCTCCCTGAGGTTCGGGCACTCGACAATCGCCCGCGTCTCCAGCGATCGAAGGGTGTTGGGGAAATTCAAGCTCCGCAGCCGCTTGCATCGGAAGAAGGCGCATTTTGCGACGATCTCGACCGGTTCGGGAACCGAGAAGTCCCGGTCCGCCTTCATACGGGGATAGCAGAGGAGTGTTTTTCCGTCTTTGGAGTAGAGAACCCCGTCGATCGAACGGAAGTGCGGGTTCTCGTCGGGGACCTCGATCGACCGAAGCGACTCGGCAGCCGTAAAGATTCGTTCGGGGAGTGTTTTGATCGAGGTGTTCAGGCAAAGCGTCTCGGCCGACTTGAGCCGCATGAAGAACGGGAACGAGAACGGGAACCCTTTCTTCCCCTCGGGGAGGACAAGCCGCTTCAGCGCTCCCCTCTTAGAGCCGAACAGCATATCGGTGAAGTCGATCTCGCCGTCTTCATCATCTTCATCATCTTCTTCCTCGTCATCATCTTCATCTTCCTCATCGTCTTCATCATCTTCACTGTCTTGCGCTTCATCGCTGTCGGTCTGTTTCCCGGCGGTACCGGCGGAGTCGTCGGCAGCCCCTTCCGCGGTATCGGCGTTTTCGGCGGCCTCGGCTTTGGGACACTCGGCCTCGGCTCGGGGGGCCGGCTGTTCCGTGCTCGAGGGGGTATCTTCCGACGAAGAGTTCTCTTCGGCGCGGAGTTCTTCCTCCGCGTGGAGTTCCCGGTACGGGGCGCAAGACAGCTCCTCCCCCTGTTTAACATCGGGTGTGGTCTCTTCCGGCTCGGCGGGAGGATAGAGATCTCGCGGCTGGTGTTGTTCTTTTTGATCTTGGGACGGGGTTTCGGAGGTTTGGGACTGCGGCTCGGCGATCTTGTCTCCCGAGCCGCGGCGGTCGACGGGGAGATCCCCCTCCTGGCCGGGATGAATGTCGTCGTGCCGGTCGCTGTTGTTGTCCGAAGGATGGTTTGTCATGGGCTGCCTCGCTGTTGGGTTGTGAAAAAAGGGGGAAAGCCGAAATGCCCCCTTTGTCCGTTGGTCCGCTTTTACTATTGTAGGAGGGTTGCGGAGCGATTCGGCAAAAAATTTTGTTGTTTTGAAAAAACGGCTCTTTCGGAACCGGGACGATAAAGAAGGGGGCTTTGGGGGCCCCCTTGAGAACGTCCCGGAACCTTTAGCGTCTTAGTCGAGGAGATTCTCCTCGCGGAAGTCGCCGATGTCGGCCACCTTTAAGTGGTTCTCTTTGGCGTACCGCCAGGCGGCGGAGCCCTTCTCGGCGTAGATCTTTTGCAGACCGGAAAAACCGGGACCGCGGAAGGCGGAGTCCTCAATGACGCGGACCGTCGCCGGGACTTTGATGTCGCGAAGTTTCCGGCAGTCCTCGAACGCGCCGGCTTCGATCGTCGTGACCTGGTCGGGAACGACCACCGATTTTCGCGGCCAGGCGGCCGGACAGTAGATCAGGTGAGTGAAATCTTTCGAGAACAAAACACCGCAGTTGCCGCGGAAATCCGGGTTTTCGGGATCGACATCGACCCGCTCCAGGGAAGGGCAGCTGTCGAAGCAGCGGTCGAACCCCCGAAGCGACTTCGGGATCCGGATGGCGGGGAGCAGATCACACCCGGCGAACGCCCGATCCCCCATGCTCCGCAGCGAGTCGGGCAGACAGACCTGGCGCAGATTCTCGCAGGCGATGAACGCGCCTTGCCCGATCGTCTGAACCGAGTCCGAAAAAAGCACCCGCTCGATGTTTTTGTTCGCCGCGAAGGCGTACGGCGCGACGGCCTCGACCGCGTCGGGGATACGGAAGGTACGGTCTTTCCTCGCGAGGGGATAGCTGACCAAGATCCTCCCGTCATTTTGATAGAGGACCCCGTCGATCGACCGGAAGACCGGATTGGCCGGGTCGACATCGAACGACTTTAAAAGGTCACATCCGTAGAAGACCGACGCGTTGCCGCCGCAGGGGGCTTCTATCGGCGCCATCAGCAGCTCGATCTCGCGGATCGAGGGGCCCAGATGAATCGAGCGGAGGAAGCCGCATTGCACCAGGGCGCCCCGGCCGATGACCTCGACCGTGTCGGGGATGTCGAAACGCACGTCGTCCTTGGCGGGGGGATAGAGAACCAAACGCTTCATATCACCCGAGTAAAGGACCCCGTCGACGCAGCGAAAACGCTCTTGGGCGCACAGCGCCTTCTCGGCGGGTGCCTCTTCCTCCGGCCGGGGTTCATCGGCCGGGACGGATGACCGGAAGACCTCGATCCGCTCCAGGGACTTCGTTTTGTAGATCGCCTTGTTTTCGATCGTTTCGACCTGGGCGGGAAGATGTATCTCCCGAAGGTTCGGGCACTCGATGATCGCCGTTTCTTCCAGTGTCCGAAGGGTGTCGGGAAAGCGCAGGCACCGGAGCCGCTCACACCGGCAGAAGGCGAACGCGGCGATGGTCTCGACCGGTTCGGGAACCGAGAAACTCCACCCCCCTTTATTGGGGGGATAGAAAAGGAGCTTTTTCCCATCCTTGCTGTAAAGCACCCCATCGATCGAACGAAAATGCGGGTTTTCGTCGGGGACCTCGATCGACTGAAGCGATTCGGCGTAAAGGGAGAATCGATCGGGGAGTTCCTCCAGTGAGGCGTTGAGGCGAAGCGTCCTGACCGAATCGAGCCGCGACAAACCGAACCGGGACATCAACGCCCCTATCAACATACGCAGCTGCGGCGATCCGGCCGCCAGCGGACGCAGGCGCGAGAGAATCATTCCCACCACATCCCGCAGCAGCGGACCGATCCGCAGCATGACCAGAAGCGGGAACGGGATGGTTTTCTTCCCCTCGGGGAGGACAAGCCCTCGCGGCTTTTTCTTCAGGAAGCGGGTCAGCGCCTTGGGGCTGGGTAAAGCGTCATCTTCGTCTTCTTCATTTTCATCGTCATCGCCGGCGTTGTCGTCACTGACGGCCTCGTCTCCGTCGTCATCGGCGGCGGTTTGGCTGTCGGGGTTTTCGGCGTTGGCGATCGGCTCTTGCGGGCCCGAGGGGGTATCGTCCGGCAAGGGGTTCTCTTCAGGGCCGATCTCTTGGCTTGGGGAGGAAGAGGGCTCTTCCCCCTCGTTTCTTTCGGGCAATGCCTCCGCGCTCTCGGCGGGGGGATGGATATCCCCCGGCTGGCGCGCGTTTTGCTCTTGGGGCCGATTGTTTTCAAAAACCCGCGGCTTTGGCTCGGCGGTCTTATCCCCCGAGTCGGAACGATCGACGGGGAGCCCCTCCTCGCTGTTGGGAGGAAGATCGTCGTGCCGGCCGCCGCGGTCATCCGAAGGATTTATGTTCATAATGGTACCTCTATGGGTTTGAGGAAAATAATAGGGACGAAGAGGCGACAATGCCCCCACCCCCCGGGAAAACCTTTTCCACTGATTATGATAGGGGGATAGTACTCGATCTTGAGCAAAAAACTCCCGAAATTTTGAGAAACAAAAAAATAGGCAAAGAAACCGCCAAACCGCGCCGGGAGGAGATTTTTTCTCGGGACGGGGCGCGCGAAATCGTTCGGCTTATGGCCCGAATTCGGCGCGGAGGGTATAATGACACGAAACGCCCCTGTAAAACGACGATCGAAAAGGAACGCCCCGTTGAAAACCG
>CADBTE010000153.1 GCA_902797455.1 uncultured Planctomycetota bacterium
CAGGATCGGGCCGTAGGTCAGGAGGATCCCGAGCCGGATCGGCAGCGAACGGAACGACGGCTCGTTCGGCCAAAGGTTCCACAGCCGGCAAAACTTTACCCACCCCAGACGCAGGACTTCCCGCGGATGCGCCTTGGCCCAGGCAACCGAGGCGTTTTTCATCGCCCGGTCGAGTTTGATCTCGTACGCCGGATCGTCGAGCGGCGGGGCGGTATATTGGGGGGATTCCCGAAGAATCTCTTGCGTGACCGCCTCCCGGAAGGTATCGACGAAGCGCATGTCACTGGCGCCGGTCGCCTCGGGGGACAGGCCGTCGTAGAGGGACGCGCCCCCCTGCAGCGTCGTGGCGACAAAATGCCCCGTCACCCGCCGGCAGCGCAGCCACCAGGGGGCCATGGCCAGGGCGAAAACGACGACCACGATCAGGGCGGGGGGAGTAAAACGCCGCAGCAGCGAGGCGAAAGAGCCCCTCTCTTTATGCCGGATCTTATCGGTCAGCGCCAAAAAGGCGGCAAGGACCAGGGCAAAGGGGATAAAATCAAGCCACCCCGGGCGCAGATAGACGGCCGCGGCGCTGGTCAGGCCCACAAGAAAAGCCGTCAGGAGCTTTTTGGCCGCCGAATCGCCGCTTTTCAGCCGCGAGAACCGAACCAAGGCCGCCAGCTGAAGCAGCATCACGGCGGTGAACGCCTCGTCGGAGAGGATTAAAATCGACTGAAAGATCAGCGTCGGGTCGACCGCCGCGACAGCCCCCGCCAAGAGTGCCGCGGCGCGGCTGGCCGTGATCTGCCGCGCCAAAAACGCGGTGAACAGAACCGTCAGTGTGCCGAGGAAGGCCCCTAAAACACGCCCCCAAAAAACAGGCGGGTTTTCTCCGCCGAGCCAAAACAGGGGGGCCAGCAGGGCGGGGTAGCCCGGCATGCGGAAGACTTTCCAATGGCGATGAGGGTCGAACCGGTAGGGACGGCCGAAGGCCAGGGCGCGGCCGAGTTTCCAATAGGTGTCGCTGTCGCCGAAAAAGAACGGCCCGTCGGTGTACCGCGCCTCGGCGGTTTGCTCCCCGCCCGCGGCGGCCGTCTCGACACGCTTCTCCCACCAAAGGGCAGCGGCCAGACGCAGAACCAGCGCCACAAGAACAATGGCTGCCAGCGGCCAGGTCAGTCGGCGGGGGGATGAAGGTTCGGACATACGCGGTTTCGCGGTTTCCCGTACTCTTTCGGCCGGGGATGAAAGGGAGTATAATAGCCGCGTTGCAGCATATAAACACGGCGGTATTTATCCTAACCGCCGGACGGGAGGACTTCAAGGATGGCGATCGAAAAATCTCAAACGCGAATCGGCTGGGTCGGAACCGGTGTGATGGGGGGCGCGATGGCGATGAACCTCATTCGCGCCGGCTGGCAGCTGACGGTGACCAATCGAACCAAAGCCAAGGCACGCCCCCTGCTGGAGGCCGGCGCCATTTGGGAATCGACCCCGATGCGCGTGGCGATGCGTTCAGATGTCGTCTTTACGATGGTCGGCTATCCGGCCGATGTCGAACAGGTGATCCTCGCTCCGGACGGGATTCTCGCCGGGCTGAACCGCCGGCCGTCGGATCAGGTCCCGATGGTGATCGATATGACGACCAGTTCACCGGCCCTGGCGCGGACGATCTACGAGCGGGCCGTCAACGGGGGGATCGACGCGCTCGACGCCCCGGTCTCCGGAGGGGATGTCGGCGCCAGGAACGGAACCCTCTCGATTATGGTCGGCGGCGACGAACTTGTCTATGAGCTCGCCAAACCACTTTTTCAGGACCTCGGAAAGACGATCGTCTATCACGGTTCCGCCGGGTCCGGTCAGCACGCGAAGATGGTCAATCAGATTCTCATCGCCGGAACGATGGCGGGGATGGCCGAGGCGCTTCTTTACGCGTTTCGTTTCGGGCTCGATCCCGACCGTGTCCTCGCCTCGGTCTCGACCGGCGCGGCGGGGAGCTGGTCACTGTCGAACCTCGCTCCGCGCGTTCTTCGCGGGGACTTCGCTCCGGGGTTCTACGTTGAGCATTTTATCAAAGACATGGGGATTGCCTTGGAGGAAGCCGGCCGGGCCGGGCTGAAGCTTCCGATCCTCGCCGAAACCTGCGCGCTGTACAAACAGCTGATGGCTCAGGGATCCGCTCGAGAGGGGACGCAGGCGATCGTTAAAGCGGTGGCTCGGTACAACCGTCTGGAGTGGAAGAACCTGATTAACGGCTGGCAGCTGTCGAAGGTCGATAAACTGAAGCTCCCCGAGACGATTTCCACGGAAGAAGATTCCCAGGACGAAAACAACTCGAAAGAATGAACTTTTAACCCCAGGAAAGGAAGTTATTGTTCAATGAAAAGGCGTCATTTTCTTTCTTCCTTCGCCGCCGCGGCGGTCACCTGCCCGCTGATCGGCTGTGCCCCCTGTTCACACCAGGACGATGATCAGCCGGCCGGAACAAATCAAACCGATAAGTCCGCCGCCGGCGGCACTCCCGATAAGAGCCAGGTCGATTACAGCCAAAAGAAAAAGCTGGTGATCTATTTCTCCCTGACGGGGAATACCCGCCATGTGGCCGAACACACGGCGAAGCTTTTAGGGTCCGAGATCTTCGAGATCGTTCCGACGGTCCCCTATCCGACCGAGTACGACGTTGTCGTCAAACAGGCCAAGGAGGAACAGGATCGTGATTTCCGCCCCGAGATTGTCTCGCTGTGCGACCGGCTCCCCGACGCCGAGGTCGTCTTCCTTGGTTCCCCCTGCTGGTGGGGGACGGTGGCGATGCCGGTAATGACCTTCCTGGAGAGATCCGATTTCGCCGGTAAGGTCATTGTTCCGTTTATGACCCACGGCGGAAGCAAGTTCGGACGGACGTTAGCCGATTTGGACAGGTTCTGTCCGAAGGCGGATCGGCTCAAAGGGCTCACCGTTTGGGCCGACGACGTTCCTCAGTCCGATCCCCAGGTTCAGCAGTGGCTCGCCTCGCTGGGGATGATTACCGCCGACGCGTAAAGAACAACTATTTCTTAGGAGGGGTTCCTATGTCCCGCGAAGATCTCCACGAACACCATCACGAACATGGCCACGATCACTCCTGCGGCTGCCCGAACTGTCACGACGGCGCCGACACGGTCGACGCCGCGGCGCTTCTGCTGCGCCGGATCGAGAAGAATCAGCGGCTCTTCGACCAAGAGGACTATTCCTGTGCCGAGGAGCTGGCGGACGACTGCCTGACGATGGCCGTCACCGCTCAAGACGAGGAAGAGATTACCGAGTCGACCGACTGGTTCCGCCGGGCGATCGAGGTTCTCGAAAAGCGGATCGCGCAGGGACAGACCGACGATCTGATCCATCGGCTCGGTCTGGCTCACCTCGGTTTCGCCGTGATGCTCAACGATGAGGAGAAAAGCGATGAGGCGCTGGAGGAATACCAGAAAGCGGCCTCGGTTCTCACACCGCTGGCCGAAGCGGGAAAGGAAGACGTCGCCCTTGATTTGGCCGGAGTTGAGCTGAATATCTGCACCATTCTCTACACCTTGGGCCCCGACGCCTGGGACTGGAAAGGACGCCTCCTGACCGATCGTATCGCCGCCGCGCTGGCGCGTTTTAAGTCTTTAAGCGGGAGCGAGGC
>CADBTE010000154.1 GCA_902797455.1 uncultured Planctomycetota bacterium
CTCGAGCGCGGCTACGCTCTTATTACCGTCTACTACGAAGAGATCGATCCCGACTACGATGATCAGCGTCAAAACGGGGTTCATCCGCTGTTCCACGCCTGGGAGGACAAGCATAATATTCCGAAACAGTCGCGCGGCGCGACGATCACCGCCTGGGCGTGGGGGCTTTCGCGCGCGCTGGATTACCTCCAGACGCTTCCGGAGATCGACCCCGCCAAGGTCGCCGTGATGGGGCACTCGCGTCTCGGCAAGACGGCGCTTTGGGCGGCGGCGTGCGACGAGCGCTTCGCCGCGTCGATCTCCAACGACTCCGGCTGCGGCGGCGCGGCGCTGACCCGCCGCAACTTCGGCGAGACGATCGCGTCTATGCACGATATGATTCCGTGGTGGTTCTGCCCCAAGTACGCCACCTTTGTCGCGGACCCGAACCTGCTGCCGTTCGATCAGCATGAGCTCATCGCCCTGATCGCGCCCCGGCCGGTCTATATCGCCAGCGCGTCCGAAGACCTCTGGGCCGACCCGAAGGGGGAATTCCTCTCGGCGCTGGGGGCCGACCCGGTCTATCGGCTCTTGGGAACCGACGGTCTGGCCGGGGTCACCGAGCAGCCGCCGGTCAATACCCCCGTCGGGGGAACGATCCACTACCATGTGCGCAGCGGCGACCACGACGTGACCGACTACGACTGGGAACAGTATCTCAATTTCCTCGACAAGTACGTTCGGGGGAAATAACCCGGCGGACATGTTCCTCATCGACCGGCGAGATCACCCCGTGTTCGGTCACGATACCGGTGATCAGTTCATGAGGGGTCACGTCGAACGCCGGATTGTAGATCGCCGCGCCGTCGGGAACCGTCTGCGGCCCGAAGCCGCGGCGAATCTCGTCGGGGTCTCTCTGCTCGATCGGGATCCCCTCCCCCGTGGGGAGCGTCAGGTCAAAGGTCGACGACGGGGCGACCACATAGAACGGCACCCGATGGTACCGCGCGCTGACGGCGGCCGAATAGGTCCCGATCTTGTTCGCCGTATCGCCGTTGGCGGCGATACGGTCGGCGCCGACAAAGACCGCGTCGATTTTCCCCTGCCGCATGAGCATCGCCGCGGCGCTGTCGCACTGCACCGTCACGGGGATCCCCCGCCGCGAAAGCTCCCAGGCCGTCAGCCGCGCCCCCTGCAAAAGGGGGCGGGTCTCGTCGGCGTAGACGTGAATCTTCTTTCCGCTGTCGTGAGCGGCGAAAAAGACCGCCAGGGCGGTGCCGTAATCGGCGGTCGCCAATCCCCCGGCGTTGCAGTGGGTCAGCAGCGAGGCGCCGTCGGCGACCAGCTCCGCCCCGAACCGCCCCATCGCGCGGCACAAGAGACGATCTTCCTCGTGAATCGCCCGCGCCTCGCTTAAAAGGCGCTCGGCCAGCGCCAAGGGATCTTCCCCCCGGTGCCGATCGGCCGCCGCCTTCATCCGGTCCAGCGCCCAAAACAGGTTCACCGCCGTCGGCCGGCTGGAGGCCAGATAATCGGTCACCTCGGCCAGACGAGCGAAAAAGATCGGCTCGCTGGGGGCCTCCCCGGCGCGAAACAGTGTCTGAAGCCCCACGCAGACCCCATAGGCGGCCGAGATTCCGATCGCCGGGGCGCCGCGGACCCGAAGCGTTTTGATCGCCTCCCAGACATCCTCGACGCGGGGACAGACACGCTCCTCGAACCGGGTCGGAAGGAGCGTCTGATCGATCAGACGCAGGGTGCCGTCCAAAAACCCGGCGGGGGAATCGGCGTTATTCGCGCCGGTCCAGCGAAGGGTTTCGATCGCCGGGGTGTTTGAATGAGAATTTGTCACTTGTTTACTTATTTGGCCTCTTGCTCCTGGCCGGGGATCGATTGGCGCAGGGCCGCGTCTTTGGCGGCGATCTTTTCGGTCAGAGATTCGCGGAAGGCGGTGAGCTTCTCTTCCAGGGCCGGGTCGGCCAACGCGAGGATCTCGACGGCGAGAATCCCGGCGTTCTTCGCCCCGCCGGAGCCGATGCCGACGGTCGCGACCGGGATGTCCCCCGGCATTTGAACGGTGGAAAGCAAAGAATCGAGCCCCCCCATCACCGCGGTCTCGACCGGGATGCCGATCACCGGCAAGGTCGTGTGCGCCGCGACGGTTCCCGCCAGGTGCGCCGCCCCGCCGGCGGCGGCGATCAGGACGCGCAAGCCGTTGGCGCGCGCCTGCCGGGCGTAACGGGCGACCCGCTCGGGGGTGCGGTGAGCGCTCATCACGTGCACCTCATAGCCGACACCGAAGCTTTCCAGCGCGGCGGCCGCGTTTTTGATCTTCGGCCAGTCGCTGTCGCTTCCCATGATGATTCCAACTTGTTTTGTCATAACGTCCTTTGAAAACCCCGGTAATGGTTTTGGCTTGGGGAATCGGAGAAAAAGAATCGGACGGCTCTCTTCTCGGGAGAAAAACCGTCCGGTCCTTGGTATCTTAGCCCGCGCGCGGATATCAAACCGCGCGCGAAGCGGCGGAAGGCGGGAACTACTTGAGCATCGCGTCGACGATGTACCAGTTCAGTTCCTCGTAGTCGCGCTCGGCGATCAGCGCGTCGATCTTGGCGTCGTCGAGCGAACGGCTCACCTCCAGAAGACGGAGGAAGGTCTTGCGGCTGTAGTCGAGATGCTTCAGGGCGACGTCGTCTTTCTGGGTGCGCATCACCTTGACATCCAGACCGATCCACTCGCCGTCGTTGCCGTAGCCGTGCTTGTCGAGAACGCGGACCTGGTTCAAGGCGCGGCGCGGGTCGACCGAACCGAAGGTGAGATCTTGGTCGAACTTCAGGCCGTTCTGATCGTTGAGGTGGACGCTCCAGAGCTTCTTGTGAGCCAGGGCGTAACCCATCTCGTCCGACGGGCTGAGGTTGGCCAGAAGGGCGTGGGCCGTCTCGATAAGGCACCCCACGCGCTCGGGGGCGTTGGTCAGAAGACCCAGGGCGATGGCGTGGCCGATCGTCGGGATGTAGGCGTGGTCCATCGGCTCATTCGGCTTCGATTCGACCATCACGCGGACGTTCTTGTTGTAGTCCAGAAGAATCTGGATCGCCTCGGCGATGCGCTGGGTGGCGACGACCGGGTCTTTTGATTCGCGGATATAGGTCCCCTCGCGGGCGAGCCAGAAGACAATGTTGCGGGTTCCCAGCGCCTCGGCGATATCGATCGTCCGCTTCACGCGGTTGATCGCGAACTCGCGGCACTGCGGGCAGTTCGAGGTGAAGCCGCCGTCGATGGTGCGCGGATCCATCCAAAGACGCGGGGCGACGAACTCGGCGACCAGGCCGTGGTCGTCAAGGGTCTTCTTCAGAGCGGTCGCCTCGGCGACGATCTCCGAAGGGGTCATGTTGTTCATATTCGGAACAGCGTCGTCATCATGGAACTGGACACCGTCGAAGCCGAGCTTCTTGTACGCCTCGAGCTTTTCATTGAACGGAATGGTCTTGCGGACTTCCGGGCCGAACGGGTCGGCGCCTTCGTGGATATTCCATGGACCGAACGAAAAACGGAAGGTTCCCTGCATTTTTAAATCCTCTTTGTTAAAGAATTACCTTTTTGTTAAAAAAATGACTTCTTCTAAGAACGACGCGGTCTTACCGGACATTATCGGGAAAAACAACGGGGGTGTCAAGAACTTGCCCCCGTTATTCTTCTCGGATCGGAAAAATTCTCAGTACAGTTTGATTCCCGAAAGGGTATAGGGCTTATCGGTCGCCTGGCATTTGCCGGTCTCACCCACGCCCATATCCTGATTGCTGATCGTCAGAATACCGTCGACCACCCGGCATTCGCACGGCAGATCGAGGAGACCGTCGGTCCCGTCGGTATCGTCGTTTTCCCAAAGTTTCTCGAACTTGTACGGGTCGTCCCAGCCGCCGACCTCGCACGACCAGATCGAGTTGTCGGCCGAGTCGGTGATATAGATCTTCGAGGTCTTCTTGTCGAAGCAG
>CADBTE010000155.1 GCA_902797455.1 uncultured Planctomycetota bacterium
TACAGTCTTTAAGATGCCACTCTTGCTTTTCCTGATTGTCAAGGTTCTGGTGTCTTACACCAACCCAACGGGGGGCAAGACTGAGGGGGGATTTTATCACCGGTAAAAAAGCCGCCAAGGCCCCCAACAAGGGAAAAAGGGAAAAAACTCTCTGCACGGGAGGAAAAGCCGGGGGTTTTAGGGGGGAAACGTGAACAGAAAAATTTTTTCTTGATCGGTTTTTAAGGGAAAACGAACGACATGAGAATCCGATTCTTCCGTCTGAAACTAAGGGGAATCGATACGTTTCGAACAAAAAACAGGGGGGTTGAATTGATTTCTCGCATTCCCCAAGGGATAATGGAGAGAATAAGTTGATTGTTCCCCTGTTCCCCCGCTAGGAGAGACACGACATGGCCCCTTCCCGCTCCATCACTAGACGACAATTCACCACGATTTTAAGCGCCTTGCCGCTGGCTGTACCCCTTTTCACCCGCCGGGCGCTCTCGCAGGAAGGCCGGCCCGCGCGGTGCTGTTCTTCCCTGGCGGTCGATGGTGACCGGGCACGCTTTTACTGCGAGGGGCTTTCGCAGCCGGTGAAACTCTTCGTTATCACCGATACCCACCTGTTTCGCGACGATCAGCGGGGGGAACCGTTCCGGCAATATAGCGAACGGATGGCGGGGGCGTATCACCAGACGACCGATATCCATACGGGGAATCCCACCGACCCGGAGACGGCGCTGGCGGCAACCTTGGAAAAGGCGAAGAAATACGCTCCCGACGCGCTTGTTTTGCTCGGCGATATGGTAAGCTTCCCCAGCGAAGCGGGGGTAGAATGGCTGGTCGAAAAGTTAAACGAGACAGGACTTCCGTGGTATTATATTTCGGGGAATCACGACTGGCACTACGAGGGACTCCCGGGAAGTGAGATCGAACTGCGCGGCCAGTGGGCACCCAAGCGGCTCGGTCCCCTCTACCACGGGGAGAACCCCTTGATGTATGCCGTTGACATCAAAGGAGTCAGACTGCTGATGATCGACGACTCGACCAACGAGATTCTCCCCGAGCAGCTCGAGTTTTTTCGCGCCGAGGCGGCTTTGGGACAGCCGATGATCCTCGGAATGCACATCCCCCTTTATGCCGAGGGACGCGGTCTGGGTTTTGGCTGCGGACACCCTGATTGGGACGCGCGGCACGATCACGTCTGGGAAATCGAACGGCGCGAGCGCTGGCCGGAAACCGGACACAGCGCCACGACACTGGCCTTCCGCCGGGAGGTACTCGCCGCGCCGAATATGCTGGGTATCGTGACCGGGCACATCCACCAAAAGTCCCTGGATGTCATCGATGGGACGCCGCAGTTTGTCGTTCCGACGAACGCCGCGGGCGGCTACCTTCAGGTCGAAATTCTCCCCTCCGGCAGCCGGGTCGAATGACCACCCGCCAAACAAAAAAACACGCTAATCCTTCAGAAAACTAACCGGTTTGGGGCCGATCTCGTCGAGCGGAATCGGTTCCAAGCCGACCTTCTTCAGCGCGTCGGGTTCGCAGAGCGACTCAACCGTCGCCGCCTCGATCTTTTCTTCGATATTCCCCTCGCGAATCACCATATCGCCCATACGCTTAAACGCCTCGGGACAATTCACGATCCAGTTGCGGACCACGGTATTCACGTCGGGGTCTTCAGCGATTTTCGCCAACTCGGGATAACGCTTTTGCCACACATCACAGGTGATATCGACATCCTCGTAGCAGTTTTTGTGGGTAGGTTTATAGTCACGAGACTCCTGATCGGTCCACGCGCGCGTATAGCGATCTCCCCAAGGTGTAAAACTCACCGCCGCGTTGCAGTCCAAAAAGAGGTTATTCTCCACAATATTATCTTTCCCCCCATGGATCTGAACCGCGCCGAACTGCACCGCGCCGCAGTGGACAAAGATATTGCCGTAGATATGGAAGCCGGAGATCATATCATCGAGCCGCACTCCCGCCGCGCCGCAATCAGTCCCGCCAACGATATTTTCCCAGATGTTATAGCGAATGACATTCCCGCGAAGCGAAGGATTGTAGTAAATGTCGACTCCTCCCTGATCATCCGACTCCCGAACCAAATCGTGGAAATAGCAGTACTCGATCAATATCTCATTCCCCCCCAGACCGGCCGCGGACGAACTCGAACCGGCAAACTCGCAATGTTCGACTTTGATTCCACACCCATTGGCCCAAAAAGCCGGGGCATAAGTTCTCTTGATTCGAGAGAAGTCGAGCACCTTGCAGTTGGATAAAAAATGCCCCGAGTCTGTCAAGGTTTTTCGGTCCCCCCCCGTTAAGGAAAAACCACCGTAACCCAGGGTATTAAGCTCGGTGTGATAGCAGCCGCAGCTTGAACCGCCGACAATCTCAACCGCGTTGTTCGCGTAACGGGTCGCCACACAGTCGGCCAGAAGAATGGAGTCTGAATCCCTAACCGAGACCGCGCCCCCAAAGCCACCGTCAAAAGTCAGACCGGCGAGGACCAAGTGCGCGCAGTTTTTAATCGACAAGAACCATGGCTGCTCAAAAATCACCAGCTCGGGAGATACGCTCTGGTCTCCGGCGGGGGGGATCCAGAAAATACGCTCGCCGGCACGGTCGATATAGTACTCTCCCTCCGCGTCGAGCTCGCACAGCAAATTAAAGCCGTAGTAACGAAGGTGATGTTTATAGCCATACGGGGAGGTGTGCGGTTCCTGGATATGGATCACCTGGACGCCATCCCGTTGTTCGATTGCCCCCAGGCGTTCGAACGACTCGCACCAATCCCAGAACCAATAGCCAAACAAAAAGGGATCGGGCTCTTTGTCCCATCCGGCACGCTGATCGGCGGCGGCCTCAAAAACACCTTCCGCCGTCCCTTCCTGAGCCCACGAAGAAATCGGCGTGGCGCCGAGGGCCTTCCCCGATTCGGTAAAGCCGTCATTCGGCCAACGGGCAAGCGTTTGGGCCTGGGAGCCAACGAACATCTCCTGACGCCGGCCATAAACATTCGGGGCGTAAGTTTCCGTCCGATAAGGAGTATAGGGCGCGGTCAAGATCTTCCCCAGCGCCTCGGGCCGAATGCGGGTCCGAAACTCCTCCGGTGCCTGTCGCCAGAAATTACTCCCGGCCAATGGCTCCCAACCTGTCACCGGCGAGATTCCCGAAAAGAGAACTTTTCCTGCGGCACCCGGAGCCGAACGGAAGAGGATCGGCTTGTCGGCTGTTCCCGCCAGGGAGTCGATCGCGACAGAGTCGGACATCGGATAGACGCCTTCGCCGAAATAGACGCAGACAGCCGCCTGCGGATGGTCTTGGCGTTGCGCCGCGGCCGCTTTCACCGCCGCGGCGAAGGTGGCCAGCGGCCGCTGTTTTGTTCCCTCGGCGGTATCGTCCCCATCAGGAGCGACCCAGATTTCAATCTCGGGGGTCGGGATCGGTGGCAGAACAATCGGGAAGTCCGCCCGGCACCAGGAAGCGACGAGCAGCAGCGCAAAAAGCGCGGCGTAACGATAGGTCGTTTTCATCATTTCACCCTCATTCCAGCATATCCAGCGGGAAAACAATTCTTAGTCCTTCAAAAAACTGCCCGGCCTCGGGCCGATCTCCTCGAGCGAAATCGGTTCCAGACCGGCTCTCTTGAGCGAATCACTTTCGCAGAGCGATTCGACCGTCGCCCCCTCGATTTTCTCTTCGATATTCCCCTCTTGGATCACCCCATCGTGATGTCGCAGAAAGGTATCCTGACAATTCACAATCCAGTTATGAGCCACCGTATTGACATTGGGGTCTTCGGCGATTTTTTCCAGTTCGGGATAACGTTCCCTCCACAGCGAGGAGGTGATATCGACCTCCTCATAACATTTTCTGCGCATGGCCGGATAATCGGGGGACTGAGGATCGGTCCAAGCGCGTGTATAGCGATCTCCCCAGGAGGAGAAACTCACCGCCGCGCGGCAGTCCAGAAAGAGATTTCTCTCCACCAGGTTATCTTTTCCCCCGTGGATCTGAATCGCGCCGAAAATCACCGCGCCGCAGTGGACAAAGATATTGCCGTAGATATGGAAGCCGGAGATCATATCATCGAGCCGCACCCCCGCCGCGCCGCAGTGGGTCCCGCCGACAATATTTTCCCAGAGGTTATAGCGGATGATATTCCCCCGATAGGAAGGATTGTAGTAGACGTCGATCCCCCCTTGGTCGTCCGACTCACGCACCAAGTCGTGGAAATGACAATACTCGACCAGCATTTCATTCCCTTCCAAACGGGCCGCCGAGGAACTCGATCCGGCAAACTCGCAATGCTCGAACTTCATTCCACACCCTTCGGCGAGAATCGCCGGGGCGTAGGTCCTCTTGATCCGGGAGAAATCGATCACCCTGCAGTTTGACAAAAAATATCCCGAGTCGGTCAGCGTTTTTCGGTCTCCCCCCTTCAGGACAAAACCACCGAAGCCGATGGTATGAAGCTCGGTGTAACAGCAGCCGCAGTCGGAACAGCCGATAATCTCAACCGCGCTGTTCGCGTAACGCTTCACCACGCAGTCGGCCAGAAGAATGGCGTCGGAATCGTGAATCGAAACCGCGCCGCCAAAACCACCGTCGAAGGTCAAACCGGCAAAGACCAGATGCGCGCAGTTTTTGATCGACAGGAACCACGGTTTCTCAAAGGTCACCAGCTCGGGAGATTCGGTCTGTTCCTCGGCGGGTGGGATCCAGAAAACGCGGTCGCAGGCGCGATCGATATAGTACTCTCCGGGGGTGTCGAGCTCGCACAGCATATTGAAGCCGTAGTAACGAAGATGGTGTTTATAGCCGTACGAGGAGGTATGCGGTTCTTTGACACGGATCACCGGAACACCATCCCTTTGCTCGATCGCCCCAAGACGTTCGAACGACTCGCTCCAATCCCAGAACCAATAGCCAAACAAAAGCGGATCGGGCTCCTTGTCCCACAGCAGCGACTGATCAGAAGCGGCCTCGAAGATTCCCTCTTTTGTCCCGTCGTGGGCCCATGAGGTAATCGGCGTGGCACCGAGGGCCTGTCCCGCCTCGGCAAAACCGTCATTCGGCCAGCGAGCAAGCGTTTGAGCCCGGGAGCCAACGAACATCTCCTGACGCTGACCATAGACGTTCGGCGCGTATGTTTGCGTCCGATACGCCGTGTAGGGAGCGGTTAAAATCTTCCCCAGCGCCTCGGGCCGAACACGCTCGCGAACCCCCTCCGGTGCCTGCCGCCAGAAGTCACTGTCGGCCAGAGGTTCCCAGCCATCGACAAAAGAAGTCCCTGCAAAGCAAACCTTTCCCGCGGCGCCCGGAGCCGAACGGAAGAGAACCGGCTTGTCCGCGGTTCCCGCCAGGGATTCGATCGCGACCGTTTCGGCCATAGGATAGACGCCTTCGCCAAAATAGACGCAAAGGGCCGCCTCCGGATGGGCTTGTCTTGCCGCCGCGGCCGCTTTGACCGCCGCGGCGAAGGTAGCCAGGGGCCGCTGTTTTGTTCCCTCGGCGCCATCGTCCCCGTCGGGAGCGACCCAGATTTCGACCTCAGGAGTCGGGATCGGAGGCAGAACGATGGGGAAGTCCGCTCGGCTGCGGAACGCGGTGAGCAGCAATACAACAAACAGGGCACAGCGACAGATCGTTTTCATCGTCTCCTCCGAAAGATCAAAAGTTATTCCATCGACTAAGGCAGGTCGTCATAGGTATAAAATTTCAGTCCCAGCTCCTTGGCTTTGGCGAGAATCATCTCCAAAACAGCGGGACGAATGAAGTGGGATTTCCCTTCCGGAGCGATACTATGCGAGTAGAAAACGACGATTTCCCCTCGCTGCTTTGCCCGCTCCAGCGCCGGATAGACATGTTTTTCGATCGATTCCGGCGACGACATATCGTTCCCTCGACCGACTAAGGTGAAGGTCTCTTTAACCTCGGACACAGGGGTAAAGAACAAGTCGGTTTCGGCCATCGTCTTCCCTTCGGGAATTCCCTTCCCGGATCGCGCGTGGCGGAAGAGGGTCTTCAGCGCCGCGTCGGTGCGTACGTCGTGCTGGCTCATCGGATAGGCGAAACTGGTCGGTTCCAGACCAATGGCGCGCAATGCCTCCAGTGCGGGAACAACCTCCTCGGCCAAAAACGCCTCGGCGCCATGCTCGTCGATATAGTCGACCGATTTAACGTGATGGACCCCATGTACCCCAATCGCCATCCCGGCGGCGGTCAGCAGCTTCAGATCGTCTATCTCCTGCTGTGTGAACTTCTCGGGATAGTTGATAAAGAAGGTCGCGTGGGCGCCGTACTTTTCGAACAGATCAAGCTGCCGCGTCCAGCGATGGATATTGTGCCGATCGTCGAAGGTCAAAAGAACACCCGGAGCCAGGGTCGACTCATTTTTCTGTTCCTGCGCCACAACCGCGGAGGAAGCGAGGGTTAGA
>CADBTE010000156.1 GCA_902797455.1 uncultured Planctomycetota bacterium
ACGACCGAAGCGGCGCTCGACGCTTTGGCCGAGCGGGGATACGATGTCACCTTCGGGGCCCGGCCGCTGAAGCGTGTGATTCAGCGCGAGATCGAGAACCCGCTGGCGATTCGGCTGCTCAAGCGCTCCGCCCTGCCGGAAGAGGGGGAGACGATCACTCTGGACGCCGACGAGGACGGGTTCATCTTCCGGCCGTAAAGGGAAGGGGGTCTCCCGGGGGCGGGGGGCTTAACCGCCCCCCCGCTTGACGGGGTCTGTTAAGCGGGGTAAAATCTCGCCCAGCGAAAAATTACCGAGCGGGCGTTTTGTCCCGCCATAAGCGAATAACCCGTATATTTCCTTACAAGGAGAACCAAGCAGTGTCAATGAGCGAACGTCAGCGCGAGCTGCGCGCCCGTCGGAAGCGTCGCAAGACCGTCGCGAAAATGAAGGCCTCCCTCCCGACGGCCGACGCGGCCAAAAAGGCCATCTACGCCGAGAAACTCCGTAAGATGACTCCCGGCGCCGAAGATCTGATCAAGACCTGGGGCCTTGAGTAAGTCGAGCGCGAGAAGGCGTTTCCTGGCGCGTTCCTATTGGAAGGGGAACGCGCCTTTTTTATTTCTTGTTGGATTGTTTCGCGAAAAAGCGCGCCTCTACTGGCGATAGAATCGGTTGGCGACCAACCCCTCGGCCAGAAGGAAAATCCCCAAAAGAATAATAATGACCGGGTAGAGCTCGCGGCCGGAAGAGCGGCCGGCCGGCTCGAAGAAACGGCTGGCCAGGTCGAGCGGCTCGATCTTCTCGGGGGCGAAGAAGCTTTCGATGTTGTCGGGATCGCAGGCGGTTAAATCGAACTGGTCCGGAAGCGGGTTGACGCACGCCGAGGAGAGGACGGGGCCGTTGGGACCGTCTTTTTCGCCGCGCAGCAGGTAGGGCCCGGAAAGGAACGTTCGGCTGACCCGAACCTGGCGGCCGTCCGGCTCGGGAGAGAGGGTCGTCTGTTCCCCATTGGGGAAGGTCAGCAGGAGGTGTTCGGGGATGGGGGGCTTGGGGCGAAGGACCGCCGTCTGGGCGGGGGCGCACTGGAGAGTCTCGCCGCCGCCGGAAAGAAGCGATCGGGCGGCCGCGTCGAGGAGCATTAAGAAGACCCAAGAGCTTTCGCCGGTGGTGAGGTGATTCCAGGCGTCGGGGCGGCCGCCGCTTTCGCTCAGCGGGGTGGTTGCGATCAGGAGCGTCCCCTCGCCGATACCTCGGCAAAGAATCGCCGCGGCGCCGTCGCTGTAGAGCAGGGGGGTCTCGGTCACGGCGGCCCCCGGGCCGCCGCGATCATTATCGGGGGTGTATTTCCAATATTTATAGACCGGCAGGTCATCCCACGGAACCGCCGCGGCGGCCTGCAGGGGGCGCAGTTCGGCGAGGATCGGCGAGGAGTCGCTTCCGGGAATCGGAAAGGTGGGGGACTTGTGCCGCACCGGGCCGGAAAGGGTTCCGCCCAGGAGGAGTTTTTGGGCCGAAGAAACGGTTTCGCTCGGCCGCCAGCAGCGGCCGAAGAACAGCCCCACCCCGGTTCCCGCCTCGACACGGGCCAGGAGCGTCTTCCAAACCTCTTCGGCCAGCGGCGGCGGGTCGAGGAGGAAGATCGCGCTGTAGGAAGAAAGCGTGTCGGCCCGCCGCGCGGGGAGCTGGTCGACGCAGCAAACCTCCAGGTCGTACGGGGGCGAGGCGGTTTCCAGGGCGAGGCGGACAAAGAGCGATTTTTCTTCCTCGGGCGCGCTGGCGGCCAGGAGGATCTTCGGGGAGTCGCCGCGCCGCAGGACAAACCAACGGATATTGTCGGCCAGGAAGGGATCTTCGGGGAGAAGCCGAACGAAGCCGAGGACCGAGCCGCCGGTTAATGGGGGGGGATAGAGGGTGAGCTCCTGCTCTTGGGGGGTATCGCTTTGCTCGAAGGTCACCGGCGCTGATAGTTTGCGCTCCAGATGCCCCAGCGACGGGGAGAGCCCCCACTGCGGGGGGAAAGCGGTCGCGTCACAGCGTGTCTGGTCGGCCTGCGCTTCGTCGGCCCGTGTTTCGTTGGTCCGCGTTTCGTCGGCCCGTGTTTCGTCGGGGCCCGGTTGGACCAGCCAATACTCCACCGTCCCGCGCAGCGGCTCGCCGGTGTGGGCGATCGTCAGGTCGAGCCGGGGACCGTCGGAGGAATCGGTGAGGACGGCCGAGCGGATCGAGCCGTTGACGAGGACCTCGCTGGAGAAGTCGGCCCAGCGCAGCGCGACCGAAGGACCGGGAGCGGCCAGGGCGCGTTTGATGTTCTGTTGTTCTTGGGGGGGCCAGCTTTGAGCGCAGCGGTCGGTCAGGACGATCAGCTGCCGGTCGAATCGGTCGGCGCCATCGAGGAATTTTAGTTCTTTTAACAGGCGTATCCCCGCGGCGGCGGCCATCGCGGTACTGCGCACCGACGCGCCGCATGACAACTCGTCGACCGCCTGGCCGGCGGCTAAAAGGTCGGCGCGGAAGGTGTCGTTTTCGCCCAAGTTATCGAGGATCGCCGCGCGGCTGCCGGCCGGAAGCGAGGAAAGTATCCGATGGGCCGCCTCTTGGGCCTTGGCGAGACGGGAACTGTTTTCGGCCATCGTTCCCATGCGGATCGAGGTATCGACAACGATCGCCACGGCGGCCGGTCCTCCGGTGAGGAGGGGACCGTCGTCGCCGCGCGGCCGCAAGAATGGCCGGGCCAGCGCCAGCCCCA
>CADBTE010000157.1 GCA_902797455.1 uncultured Planctomycetota bacterium
CCGAACCGCCGGGCGGAGTATTGCTCGGCCCACTCCAGCGGAACGCCGTAGTAGCGGTTGTGGTCGGGAATCGTCTGATGGAACCCGGTCTCAAAAGCCGCCACCAAAGGCATATCGGGGAACTGGCTTTTGAGCAGGCGCATCGCCCGAACGTACGGCGGGTTGTGCGCCGGCATCACGGCGTTGAGCTCTTCCATCGCGTCGAGCAGCTCGGGGGTAACCCACTGCACGCCGGTGAAGTTGTTCGCCATCACCGCCTTAAAGCCGATGCCCGAGACCTCGTCGGCCGACTTAAGACAGCCGTCGGCCGGGTCGGTCAGCTGGGCCAGGCACTGGCGAACGGCCACCGCGTGGTCGGGAATCGGGCACTCGACCTTGGTGGTCTTTCCGCCGATCGTCACCGAGCAGGGAGAGACGCTCTCACCGATGCGCTCGACACGGCCCTGAGCCAAAAGCGACTCGTCGGCCATATCGAAGAGTTTGTACTTGAAGCTGGTGGAACCGAGGTTCGCGACTAAAATCTTCATCGTAAAATCTTCAAACGTGGTCTTTCACCGAAGAAAACAAAGCGAACACACCCCCGCCGAGACTTATCGCGCCTCAGGAGCGTTTCACCGGTTCTTTCCGGCGCGGGTTCTCTTTTTAGGAGAGGAACGCGGAGAAAATGCCGTCGGCCGGACGCGGAATCACGTCGGAGGCGATCAGTTCGCCCACCCGCTGAGCGGCGTTGGCGCCCGCCTCGACGGCGGCGCGCACCGAGCCGACATCTCCGCGGACGATCGTGGTGACCATTCCACCGCCGATCTGGATCCGCTTGACCACTTCGACGTTCGCGGCCTTCGCCATCGCGTCGGTCGCCTCGACCAGCGGGAGAAGCCCTTTCGTTTCAATCAATCCAAGAGCGTTATTCATATCTTTGAACCTTTATCGCTATTGAGTGTTGTTGTTGCTGGTTAGCCGCCCTGCCCCGTTAGGGGCAAGCGCCGCGCGTGACGTTACTTCACGACCGGCTTGATCAGATTCGCGGGGAGAACCTTCGCGATATCGGCGTGCGGACGGGCGATCACCTCGACGGCGGTGATCTCGCCGATGCGGCCGCCGGCCTCGGCGCCGGCGTCGGTCGCGGCCTTAACCGCGGCGACATCGCCGGTGATGAAGACGGTCATGATACCGCTTCCGACCTTGTCCCAGCCCAAAAACTCGACGTTCGCCGCTTTCATCATGGCGTCGGTCGCCTCAAAAAGGGTCACGAACCCTTTCCCTTCGATCATTCCCAATGCTTCCATCGGTCTGGCCATCTTCTGCTCTCTACTGTTAATGGTTAACGTGGATGACTTGTTTTATGGTTATTCGCGGCCGGCGCTCGGGGGGCCGGGACGCGGTTTTCGCGCTATATGGTTTTCGCGCTGTTTGGTTTTCGCGCTATTTGATCAGCTCGATCTCGCTGGCGTGTTCCAGGTCGACCGCGTTCCCCTCGTCGGTATCGAGGTGAACCTCGAGCTTAATATTTTCACCGACCCGCACCAGGACATTCTCGAAGACGGTGGTGCACCCCTTCGAGACGACCCGCAGCTTCATTCGGTCTTTGTCTTTCACGCCGTAGTAGGCGGCGTCGGCCGGCCCCATGTGGACATGGCGCTCGGCGCGGATCACCCCGTGCGACAGATCGACCACGCCGGCGGGCCCCACCAGGACGCACCCCGGGGTGCCTTCGAGTTTGCCGCTTTCGCGCACCGGGGGATCGATCCCCAAAGAGATGGCGTCGGTGAACGAAAGCTCGACCTGCGACTCTTTGCGCGTCGGGCCGAGGATGCGGACCGACGGGAGCATCCGCTTGCGCGGGCCGATGACCATCACCGTCTCGTTGGCGGCGAAGAAGCCGTCTTGGTAGAGGTCTTTCATCTTGGTGAGGGTCTTCCCCTTGCCGAAGAGGGTTTCGACGTCGGCGTCGGTCAAATGAACGTGCCGGGCCGAGATGCTCACCACCAGCGGCCGCCGACCCGAAGGGGCACCGGCCGGCTCGCCCCCTTGGGAAGCTAAGATCTGGCGAACCACCGCCTCGATCGTCTCACGACTGATATTCATAGCGTGTTTTTTCTGTTTTCGCTGTTTTCGCAGCTCTTTTGTGCTTTATATCTTTTAATTGTTTTTCTTAATCTGGTTATACTTCACAGATTATACACCCCTTCCCCGCGGATGGAAACAGGGGCATCGGCTTTATCGGCTTTTTTCCCCGGGGTTTCTACTGTCGCGCCCCCCAGGCGTTAAATTCGTCGGCAAAGACAGATTCGGCACAAGCAATAAAAACGCCCCGCGGCCGGCAAAAGTGCCGCCGCGGGGCGCGGTGTATTTTAAGATCGGGACACCAAGGTATTTCGGGCGCCTGAGGGTTTTACATCACGTCGAGGATGAAGTGATGTCCCTTGTGGAAGCGGCGCGGGACCGGATAGTAGTTCTGCCAGTAGGGGTTATAGGTCGGGACCTGCATCGGGCGGTCGTACCGATAGTAGAGACTGTCGGCGCTGCGGTACTGGTCCATCGAGCGGAAGTTCTGCTTGTAATAGACGTAGGGATAGTAGTAGAACCGGTTCCAGTCTTGGGCATCATACCGCTGGAAGGCGGAGGGACGACGGCCCGGATCTTGCGCGTTGGCCTGGTTATTGGCGGCAAAGGCAAAGAACAGACCGAGCAGAATCAGCAGTCCGAACAGTTTGTATTTCATCGTCTTAACTCTCTTACTTTTGGTCTTGTAAAGACACCCGGAACTTCTCGCGGCAGCCCCAAAAGGGCACTACCGCTTCCCCCTTATCGGACAGGGGACCCCGGTCATTTGAGAGAATTTCGCCAAATTGCCGCTTTTTAAGTTTTTTCCTGTTATAAGCCGTGCCGGCAGGGCCGGCGGCCGGTATACCCTTGAAAAATTCTCGGGGCATCCGTTCGTCACGTTGTTCCTCATATGACGACCAGCGGAAGGAACGGCTGCCCCAAGAACAACCGGGGGCATAGTGCCCGCCGGTGCAACCGGCCGGCTACAATTCCACCTCGAAGCTGTCGAGGAAGTACTCCTCGAGCAGTTCCGGCGCCGGGTCGATGCCGATCCCCGGCTCTTCCCACAGGGCGGCGGCCGCGTACCGGTCGTCGGTTCCGGGGCTGTACGGCACGGCGCCGGGCAGCGGCGCGTCGAAGATCTCGTCCATCCGGGCGTAGTCGGCCGGCAGGGTGAACCCCTCCAGCGAGGCGGCGGCCAGGACCGACCGGTACCCCAGCGGGGTGAGCAGATCCATCGCGGCATAGCAGGGAACCTCATGCTCGAAGGCGGCCTTGGCGACGCGCCGCGCGGCGGTCAGCCCCCCCACGCGGCCCGGTTTGACGCACAGCCGCCGGCACGAGCCCAGGTCGAGGGCCAA
>CADBTE010000158.1 GCA_902797455.1 uncultured Planctomycetota bacterium
GTCGCCGCAGGAACAGGAACAGGCCTTGTTGAACGAGCTTTCGGCCTTGCAGCCCGACGCCCCGGACTACGCCGAGCGGATGCAGCAAATCGGCGCTCAGCTGCGCGAGCTTCGCCTTCAGGCGAAGAACAATGAGCCCAACGCGTCCACCCCCGAAGCCGTGCCGGCACCGGCCGTTCCCACGCCGGCCGCACCGGCGCCGGGCATGCCCCCTCTTCCCCCGGCAAACAACGCCGGTCCTCTCGGTCTTACCCCTCCGGGTGTCACAGGGGCGTTCGATCCGATGAACGATCCGGCCCTGCTGCGCCAGATCAAAGAGGAGCTGACCTTCCAGATTCAGCAAATCCAGCAGACCCTTGGGATGCTCGGCCCGCAGGAAGAGGCCTTGGCCTCGGCACTGAACGGTCAAAAGGGAGAACTCCTCCAGCAGCTCAAAGAAATTGAAACCCGTCTGGGCGCCGCGCCGGCCGATGCCGCGGCACAGCTGCCGGGCAATATCCCCGCCGCCGGCCCTGACGCGCCTCCTGCGGCCGATACCCCCGTGGGGACACCGATCGCCGACCCGGCGGCGGCCGACAGCGCCTTTGCCGAACGAACCGCTAAGATCAACCAGGCGGCGGCTCTCCTGCGCGAGGCCGGCCTGAACGACCTGGCCGAGATCATCATTCAGACCGACCCGAGCGCCATGGTCGATTTCCAGGCCAATCAAAACCAGTTTGCCGGACAAAACCAATGGTACAGCCCGGACCAGCCGGTGACCGAGAAGGTCGGTGAGCTCAAAGGGACGATCGATGAGCTGAAAGCCGAGATCGACTCTCTTAAGACCGAGCTGCAGGACATTTCCGCCCAGCTTCGGCTTCTGACTCGACAGTCGACCGGCGGGGCGCAATAGCGCGTTATGCCGAAGGTCTCCTCCGATGCCATCGTCCTTCGCGGCGTCGATTTTTCGGAATCGAGTCTTGTTTTGACCCTTCTGACCCGTGATTACGGGAAGATCCACGCGATTGCCAAGGGGGCCAGGCGGCTGAAAAATCCTTTCGAGTCTGCCCTTGACCTCCTGGCCCAAATAAGTGTATCGTTCATTCGGAAAAGTGGCGAGGTGCTCGACCTTCTCACCGAGGCAAAGCTCCGGGCGCGTTTTCGTCCGGAGCGGACCACGGTTCGAGCGCTCTGCGCGGCGTATTACCTCGCCGAGCTGCTCGATCTGACCACGGCGGACGACGACCCGGTACCGGAACTCTACGATCTGGCCGCCGAGACGATCGACCGTTACCAGCGCGGCGACAAAACCGCCGACGCGCGGGAGTATTTCGAATGGAATCTCCTCGATCAGATCGGGCAAAAACCGTCGATCCGCCTCTGTGCCTCGTGCGGTGAGCGTTTGGGATTAGAGCGCCTTGCCGCCGCGGGAAACTGGATCCTCTTCAGTTTTCTCGAGGGGGGGGTGATCTGTCCGTCGTGTCAGGCGCGGGGATCATTCACCCAGACGGCTCTTTTCCATCCCGACGTCTTCCTGCGTCTGGAACGGCTGGATGCCGGCGAACCGGTTCCCTCGATCGAGACAGTCTCTATGAACATCCAAGGAGGGGTGCGCGAGCTGTTCGATCTCGATTTCTGCCACATCCTCTCCCGCCGCCCGAAAACACAGCCGCTGGCCAGACGGTGGCTGTGACGCCTCGCGCCGACGTACTCGGTGAAAATGAATTTCCGAACTTTGAGGACAAGGATGTCCAAGCATACGCGACATATACCGTTTTCTCGAATTCGGCTTCGCTGGATCCCGCTGTTTGCCGCCGCGCTTGTGACGGTGGCGGGGTGTTCCTCCGGCGGATCCAAATACGTCGAGCGAACCGGCTGGAATCCGTTCGCCAAAAGCGCTCCCCGCCCGGCCGCACGGCAAGATACCGTAATGCGCGGCCAAAGTTCTTATCTCGGCCCCGGTGCGCAGACCGATGCTCCGCAATACAGCGGTTCCTACGGGAGTTCCGCGGCGGTTACCGCCGAAATCCAGCCCTCCTACGGCGCCCCGACCCAGGGAACGAGTGTCTCCGGGACCATCCCCACCGGCGATGCCGATCAGACGGTCCGGTTCTCGGCCACTCAGCCGGTCACTCAGGAGCCGACCATCCCGGGCCCGCAGCAAATCACTCCGGCCGTACCCGCCGCCGAGTCGGCGCAGCCGATTGCCTCGGCGGCCGACAGTGCCCCTCCCCTGCCCGAAATTCCTGATCTCCCCTTCCTGGGCGAAACCCCCTTTGCCCAAGAGCCCCAGCCGGACGAGGAAGTCACCTCCCCGCCGGAATCGGCCCCCGACTTCCCCGAATTCGCCCGCAACGCCTACGCCGACTTAGAGGATCTCACGCCGAGCGGGGACGATGCCGCCCGAACCATCGATCCGAAAACGGGCAAAGCGATCCCCAATCGCGTTCGAGAGTCTCTGGCCGAGCGCCAGCGGGCCGAGGAAGAGCTGGAGGCCAACTACCGCGCCTGGGCCGCCGAGCAGGAGCGGGCCGACAAAGAAAAATCGAAGCTCCCGCGATATCTCCAGCCCCTGTCCGACGACCGCGAGGTCTTTGAGCACGGGCCGTTTGCCCGATCGCTCCAGGAGGAATCGCAGCAGGAGCACAAGTTCATTCGCAGTATCTCGGCGGCCGACCTTAACATGATGAGCCAGGTCTCCTCCGACCGCGAGCTGATGGACTGGGAAAAAGAGCAGGACGGATACACCGACTGGTCAAAATACTCGGCCGGGACGCTCTACAACAAGTTCCGCGGCTTCCTCGGAATGGGCCCCGACGAGAAGGAGGCGTACTCCCTGATGGCCATGGCGTGCGCCAAACACGAAGAATACGAGACAACCAAAGACGTCAAGGCGCTTCGAGAGGCGGCCGAGCTGTACGAGAAGGCCTCGAAGAAATGGCCCGACTCCCTCCTGGAGGAGGACGCGCTCTTCTACGCCGCGGAATGTCACTTCTTCGCCAAGGAGTACACCAAGGCGCTGACGCTTTATAAGGCGCTGATCACTAAGTTCAGCAACTCGGTCCTGCGGCGCGAAGCGGCCGAACGCCTCTACTGGCTTGGCTGCTACTGGCTGAAGTGCTACGAGAACGACCCGAAAGTCGTTAATCTCACCAGCAAGGGAGAGCGTCCGAAATTCAGCGACTTCGCCGGAGCCAAAAAGGCGTTCGAGACGATCTTCATGAACGATGTCTCCGACCAGGGACGCGCCCCCGACGCCCTCTTCGCGCTGGCCAACGGCTATATGCGCCGCGGTGTCAATCAGGGGGACGCCTCGTTCGATTCGGCCGCGCGGTATTACCAGCAGCTCTACGAGTTCTACCCCGGCTGCAAGCATGTCGACAAGGCGTACCAGCTGGCGATGCTGGCGCTGTATATGTCGTACCGCGGTCCCCTTTACGACTCGACCCCGCTGAAAAGGGCCCGCGAGATCGCCGAGGCGGCCCAGAAGGCCGGCAAGGGGGATAAAGAGGTAATCGCCGATCAGCTGCGGCTCATCCGCAAAGAGCAGGCACGCTACCTCCTGGCACGCGGAGAATACTACGAACACCAGCAGATCTACGCCTCGGCACGAAGTTACTATAACCAGCTGGTGAACGAGTACCCCGAAAGCGAGTACGCGGTCGAGGCGGCTCAGCGGTACGAGGCGATTGAATCAAGGCCGGCCGAGGTCGATCAGTTCGCTTTCATCCGTCCGGTGATGCCGTTCCTGCCCAAGAGCAAGAATAAGTACTACGAAGAACACCCGTCGCAGACACTCGAGGCGTTGGCCCTGGGAAAACGCCCGGCGTCGAAAGGGACGGGGGACCCCGATTTCACGGCTCTGGATAACAGCGATCGGGAAGAGGCTGACCGGAAAAAACCGAAGAGCGGTCTGTTTTAATCCGGCACCATCCGAAAAAGGGAACGATAAAGGCGGTTAATGATGACACGGCAAAAGAGTCTCACCGATGGTGTTGCCCTCTTCGTGGCGGCACTGGCTCTTGGAGGGGTTCTCTCCCTGACCGGGTGCTGCTGCGGAGGGTATCACATCGGGACACAGGGGCTGTATAACCGGGATATACGAACCGTCTTTGTACCGATGGTCGAAGCCGATACCTATCGTCACGGCATCGGTGAGCGTCTGACCGAAGCGATCTGCAAGAAGGTCACCAAGCAGACCCCCTACACACTAGCCGGGCCCGAACAGGCCGACAGCCGCCTGATCGTTCGGCTCACCGCCGAGAACCAAACGGTCTCAGGGCTCGACCGGTACAACGAAACGCGACAGAAGACCCTTTCTTGGTCAGTCAGCGCCATCTGGATCGACCGCGACCGGGCCAAAATGGCCGAACTTAAATCGACTCCGCTTACTTCACTGGGAATCGACATCGCCTCACAGGAGTATCTTGTGGCGGAAACCGGACAGTCGTTCGCCACCGCCAGTGAGGAGATGATCGACAAAATCGCCGAGCGGGTCGTCGGCATGATGGAAATGCCCTGGTGAGCCGCCCCCACGGGCGGGGAAAGCGGCGCCTTACTCTTGAGGCTTCTTTTGTTCTTCCTGGATCTGCCGGGCGCATCGGCAGCCGCACATCGCGCAGATCCAGCCCCAGTGCATCGCCAGGTGGAGGATCAGGAACAGGAGCAGAACCGTCACCCCCACCCAGCAGTGAATCTGTTTCCACCCGCCGTTTTTCGTCATTCCCCAGAAGCGTCCATCCTCAGACGCTTCGGTCAGCCCCCAGAGCACTTTTGCCCGTCCATGGGGCGCGGCGGCCTTTCCCGCCGTCTGTTTCCCCTCGCCGCGCGGCGCCTCGGCGGGCGCGGCATCACTGCGCGGCGCCTCGGCTGCCGCCGCGCTATGCCCGCCCGTGGGCGCGGCGCCGTGCGGGCCCATCATCCCGGCCGGACGGGTCCA
>CADBTE010000159.1 GCA_902797455.1 uncultured Planctomycetota bacterium
ACTTCTTGCCGGGGAGAATCTTGGAGGGGAAGTGCATGCGAAACCGAATCGGTTCGTCGCGGAACCTTCCGCCGGTGAAGCGGTATTGCATCGCGGCGAAGACTTTCAGCACCATTTTGCTTTCGCGGTACCCGTCTACCCCCATTTGGCGGGGGGACTCGTCGCCGATGACCCACTCGAACTCCTCGTCGCTGACGCCGCCGGCGGCCGGCTCGATCATCTCGATCGGCGGGGCGCCCGGCGCGCCGCCGGGGCACCGCAGCGCGGCCGCCGCGGCCAGAAGGGCCGGGAGAATAGCCCGGCGGGGGGATAACGATCGCAAAGCGGTCATAGATTTCTTCCCAAAAACGCCACCAGCCAGCTGACGACAAGGTAGACGGCCAAGGCGGCGAGGGTCAGCGCGATGAGAAAAAACAGCATCGCCGTTTTCGAGAACTGACCGTGGGCGAACCAGTCCTTGAAGGCGTAGAGCATCTCCCACCAGAAGTTGAAGAAGCGCAGGACGATCAGAAGTATCCCGACGACCAGCGCGAAGATCGTCAGGCGAACGAACTTCTTCGCCTCGTCCCTTTCGTACTTGTCATACTCGCTGTAATGCGCCGCGATGAAGCCGCAGCGGCACAGCAGCGCCGCGGCGGCCAGCACGATCGGGAAGTACCACCACGGCCACTGCCGCACGTCGAGGCAGCGAAAGAGGCGGTCGAGCGCCGCCGCGTCGAAGAAACAGCCGACGTTGAGAATCACCAGACCGGCGATCAGCAGCCAGGTGCTCGTCGACAGGTGCCACCACGGCTGGGTGTCGCTCCCGCCGACGTAGTCGACGATTTCACCTTTGAGATTGCGAATGGGTTGTTTCATTGTTCTGGTTCCTTTTTTTGTCCTTGACGTAATGGCTGAGCGCCCATGCCGCCGGGAGAATCCCCGCGGCCAGTCCAAGACAGGGGAGAGATTCCCCCGTCTTGGAACGGTTTGTTCAGGGGTGCCGTTCGCCGCTCATAGAAAGTTTGCCCGTTCTCCTTTGGCCTAGAGCGACTGGTTTTCACCGCCGTTGATCGTCCCCATCGCCCCCCATATACCGTACGGGCTGACCCCCTCCGGTTCGTTCGAGATGTACCAGGTGGTCGTCTGCGCGTTAGCGCCGCCGAAGTGCTCGGAATCGGGGAGCTTATCGCTGTCGGTCAGGCAGTTGACCGAGTTGGGGACGAACAAAACCGAGCCGTCGACCCTCAGGCAGTTGACCCCGCCTGGGTGGTTGCTGGCGGCTGATGAGATTCCTTTCTCCCAGCCGCTGTGTTCGGAGGCGGCCGAGCAGCTCGGGGAGTTCGGCGGGAGGATCGTCTGGAACTTAGAAACACGGGCGGTCCCCAAGGCATGGGTGATGCCGCGTCCTTCCAGACCGACATTGTACGAGGTGTTGTAGACCCGAGGGTTGATTGGGTCGGGGGTTCCCAGGCACTTGGCCGGGGTCATATTCGATTGGCTCAGCGAGCAGTATCCCCCTTTGATGTCGCGGTCATTTTCTGTGTCGGCGGTGACACATTCGCTCAGCCAGATGGTATGGCTGGTTCCGTCGGTGATATTGGCCATACTGATGAACTTCTGAGGTTTGCCGTCGCGGCAGCCGCCGTTGCCGCAGTGGAAGAAACCGCGATCCCCCGCCGAGTCCTCGACCGAGTTGAGGATCGTATCGCCGATGCAGCCGACGTAGCAGGTTTTGGCGTTCGGCCTGTCGCCGGCGGCTAAATCTTTGGGGTTCTGCCAGCAGGGATTCCCCATATCGGCCGTTCCGTCCGAGGGGCAGGCGAAGACGGGAATCGGGCCGGCGTAGCAGCTGACCATCTCGTACGCTCCCGGGTAGCCGCTCTTCCCGTAGTTCTTTCCGGTGTCGGCCGTGTGGCAGTCCTCGGGGTCGCCCCAATAGATGCTCCTGCGGTACTGCGTCCAGCCGGTGACCTCGTTCCAGCGCTGCGCCATCTCCAGATAGGGATACAGCGCGACCAAAAAGTTGATCACGGCGTAGTTGCGGTCGTGGCGCGCGTCGAAATCGACGTCGGTCGGCCCGAAGACGGCGACCCAGGTTCCTCCGTCCGGGTCGCTCGGGCTGGTTCCGTTGGCGTAGACGCAGGTGGACATTTCCGACCCCCAGCAGCCGGTGGGGAACGCCCCGAGGGTGTCGTGGTAGTTCAAGACGGCCAGGCCGAGCTGCTTGAGGTTGTTGGCGCACTGCGCCCGGCGGGCCGCCTCGCGCGCCGCCTGAACGGCGGGGATGGTCAGGCCGATCAAAAGGCCGACGATCGCGATCACGACGATCAGTTCGACAAGTGTAAACCCTTTTCTTCTCACTGAGGAACCCTTTGAAATAGCGAGAAACCGTTTTTTGTACTGTCTCCCGGCGCGCCGACGGCGGGGGGAGAAACCGTCATTATTCAGCATTGTTATTTTTCGTCAATATCAACCGCCTTTGGTCAATATCAACCGCCTTTCAAAAATATTGTTTGCATAATAGTGTTGTTTGCATAATAATATTGTTTTCCGAAAAAATAAAAAACGCCCCGCCGCGCCGGGGGGACGCGTCGTTAGGGTGTTTTTTCTTCCCGCTGCTTTTCCGCCGTCAGCCGCAGCGGCCGTTCGATTCGGTAGATCCAGATCGCGGCGCCGACGCGGTGAATCGGTTTCATCCCGCGCAGCGGGGAGTAACGATCGTCGCCGAAGACATCGTTGACCGACAGGGCGTAGAGCCCCGGGGAGAGCTCTTTGCCGTCGTCGGGACGATCGCCGAGAAGCTCGACGCGCCGGAGGTTGGCCGGGAAAATTTTCTTCGCCTCGGCGGGGCCGATGGCGTTGGTGAGAATGTTTTCTTCGGGGTGCCTTCGGCAGTAATCGCAAAGAA
>CADBTE010000160.1 GCA_902797455.1 uncultured Planctomycetota bacterium
ATAAAAGGAACAAGCGCGTGGAAGACCCCAAACGAATACTGATCGTCCGACTCAGCTCGCTGGGGGATGTGATTCATACGCTGCCGTTTGCCGCCGCCCTTCGACGCCGTTTCCCGGAAGCGAAGATCTGCTGGGCGGTTCATCCCGCCTTCGCGCCGATGATCCCCTCCCCCCCCTGGGTCGATGAAATCATTGAGGTCCCCCGCCCGTCGCTGGGACACCCGATTCGCCTGATTCGAGAGATCGCGGCGCTGCGCCGCCGGCTTCGTGCCGAGGGGTTCGATATGGTGATCGACCTGCAGGGACTGATGAAAAGCGCGGCGGTCGCCCTTCTTTCCGGCGCGAGGCAAAAAATCGGTACCTCTTTCATGCGTGAGGGGAGTTACCTGGTTTGCCGGCCGGTTCGCGGTCCCCACGCGGGAAACTTCGACGGCGGGCACGTAATCGAGCAGGCGCTGGATGTCGCCCGTTTTCTGGGGGCTCAGCAGACCGATCTTCTCTTTCCTCTTCCGCAGCAGACCGACGCTTGGGAGAAAGTTCGGGAACACTTCGATCTTAAAAGGCCCTACGCGCTGCTGGTTCCCGGTACCCGCTGCGAGACGAAATGCTGGCCCCCCGAGCATTACGCGATGCTCTCGGCCGCCCTGCGGACCGAAGGGCTCGATGTTGTCCTGCTCGGCAGCCGCGGCGATCTTCCCCGCTCGCAAGAGATCCTCCGCCTGGCCGGCCAGCAGGAGGTAAAACACACACCCGCTCGGATGATCGATACCACCGGCCGGACCAACCTCCCCGAGATGACGGCCCTGGTTCAGCATGCCTCGCTGTTTGTCAGCGGCGATACCGGTCCCCTGCATATCGCCTTCGCCGCCAAGCGTCCGATCGTCGCGCTGTTTGGCCCTACCCGTCCGGAGCGCAGCGGCCCGTACGGCTACAGCGGGGCGGTCAATATCCAGACCCCCCTGGCCTGCCGTAATTGTTTCAAACGCAAGTGTTCCCATTGGGAGTGCATGAAGGCGATCACGCCGCAGCAGGTTCTGGAAAAATGCCGGGAGCTGTTAGCCGCCGCGGCCGACGCCAAAGCGGCGGATCAATCTTGACACGTGTCCCCTCCTTCGGGAAAATTGCCCCGGGGGTGAGGTTGAATCATCCCGGTCAAAGCGAAAGGGCGCTGTTCCCCCTTCGGCCGCGAGCAAGGAAGTCCCCGTCCCCCGCAAGGGAATTGTTTTTGCCATGAACCTGTTTGATATCATCGACCGCTTTTCCGGCGTCCAAACGCTGGTGGTCGGCGATTATATGCTCGACCGTTTCCAATACGGAACGGTCGACCGGATCTCTCCCGAGGCGCCGGTTCCGGTCTTTCGTTTCGGTTCCGAAAAAACGATGCTCGGCGGCGCGGGGAACGTCGCCGTCAACCTGGCCGCGCTCGGCTGCCGGGTCGCCTGCGTCGGTTTGGTCGGCTGTGATCCCCAAGGCCGCCGGGTGGCGGAAATTCTCGATCAGCATCACTGCGCCAACGCGCTTATCCCCCTTCCCGGTTACCGAACCACAGTCAAGACGCGGCTGATCGCCTCGCACAATCATCTTTTGCGGGCCGATCAGGAAGACCTTTCCCCCGATATCGAGCCGGTCTTGGATATCTATCTAAAGAAGGTTGAGGAACACCTTCCCCAGGCCGATATTGTTTTAATCTCCGATTACGCCAAGGGGGCGATTACCGAGCGCACGGCCCAGGAGCTGATCCGGCGCTGCCGCCGGGGGAATATTCCGGTCATTGTCGATCCCAAGGGGGTCGATTACGCCAAATACGCCGGGGCCGTCCTGGTCAAACCGAACAAAAAAGAGTTCCAAGAGGTCACCTCGGTAACGATCGATCCGACGTCGGAGCGTTTTTACCAAGATGTCGCGCGCGGGGCCAAGATACTCTTTGATCGCTACGGCCTGCGGCACGTGATCGTCACGCTAAGCCAGCACGGAATGCTCCATATTTCGGCCGATAAGCCCGACTCCTGCCATCAGATACCGACCCAAGCGCGCGAGGTCTTCGATGTCTCCGGCGCGGGGGATACCTCCTTCGCGGCGCTGGGGGCCTCGCTGGGGGCCGGGGCCGGTTACGACGACGCGATGGCGATCGCCAACATCGCCTCGGGAATCGTCGTGGGAAAACTCGGCACTTCGTCCGTGACGGCCGACGAGATCCGCCAAAAGCTCGGCGGCCGGCACCCGGCGCCGGAGAATTCCAGCCATATTATCCCCCGCGAAAAAATCGCCTCGGTGCTTGCCCCTTTGCGCCAGCGGGGAAAAACAATCGGCTTCACCAACGGCTGTTTCGACTGCCTGCACCGCGGGCATCTCGCCTCGTTCGCGGCCGCCCGCGGTGAGTGCGACGTTTTGGTCGTCGGGGTCAACTCCGATCGGTCGGTCCGGGGGTACAAAGGCCCGAACCGACCTTTTCAGGACGAGCGGACCAGAGCCGAAATTGTGGCCGCGCTAAAATACGTTGACTACGTCGTGATTTTCGACGATCCTACCGCCGAGTCGCTGGTGGAACAGGTTCATCCCGACGTCATCGCCAAAGAGGGATATTCGATCGACCAATGGCCCGAAGCCCGAAAGGTGGTCGCCTACGGCGGCCGGGCGGTGGTCTTAAAGCGTCTCGACGGTGTCTCGACCACCGATTTCATTCAAAGAGTGTTGTCTCGGCCGTCGTCCAGCGCGGCCAAGGAGGAAACCGATGCTTGAGCGACTCAGCGGGGAACTGGCGGCCATTGCCGATAACTGCTTAAAAACGCGGGCGCTTCTTCCGGAACTGTCCCGAGTGATCGACCGCTGTGTCGACTCCTTAAAGCGTGACGGGGCCATTTTCTTTTGCGGAAACGGGGGAAGCGCCTCTCAGGCGCAGCATCTCTCGGCCGAACTGGTCGGCCGCTATAAGCTCGACCGTCTCCCTCTGCGCTCGGCGGCCCTGACGGTCGACACCTCGGTCCTCACCGCCGTGGGAAACGATTACGGCTTTGAGGAAGTCTTTAGCCGACAGATTCGCGGGCTCGGGCGCCCCGGCGACGTCCTCTTTGGACTGTCGACCAGCGGAAACAGCGAAAACGTGGTCCGGGCCTTCGAGGCGGCCCGCTCAAAAAAGATCACCACGGTGGCGATGATCGGGACCCGTTTGGGACGGCTGCGCGGCATGGCCGATTATGTTCTCGCCGTTCCGGCCGCCGAGGCCAATTCGGTTCAGGAGCTGCACCTG